>JAJFUE010000134.1 GCA_021372575.1 bacterium
CGACTGGTGCGCCCGCACCGGCGTCTCCTACATCGCATGGAGTCCGCTGGCCCGCGGCCTGCTCACCAACCGCTACCTCGACCCGGCCAAGGCCGCCAAGGGCGACCGCCTCGTCGATGAGGGCGCGCTCAAGGACGTCGCTCCCGAGACGTTCGAGAAGCTTCGCAAGCTTGCGGCGATCGCCTCCGATGCCGGCCTGTCCGTCAGCCAGCTCGCCCTGGCCTACATGCTGACGCTGCCGGGCATGGGGCCGGTCATCCCGTCCTCGACCTCGGTCAAGCAGCTCGAGGATAACGCCAAGGCCGGCACGGTCAAGCTGACCGAGGACCAGCTCGCCGCGATCCGCAAGGCGTTGGCGTAATTCGTTTTGGTTTGATATGGGTCCTGTGGGTCTTGTGAGTCCCGTGGGACCCAAAAGACCCAAAAGACCCATAAGACCCATTGCGCCGGGACCCGTTTCGTATTACACTCAGCGCAATTTTTAGGGTGTCTCGCCAAATTGCCGGCCGCGGCGCCGCGCATCATCTTCAGACAGCACGGAAATTTGCGGAAGAGGATAAATCATGCAGGACTCGACGTCCAAGATTCAGTGGGAAGACCAAACCGTCAGCCCGTTGACCCATATCAAGGTGATCGGCGTCGGCGGCGGCGGCTGCAATGCCGTCGATGACATGGTGCGCAAGGGATTCGCCGGCGTCGAATTCTACGCGATCAACACCGACTTCCAGTCGCTCAAGAAGAGCGCCGTGCCCAACAAGATTCAGGTCGGCGACGGCGTGACCCACGGCCTCGGCACGGGCGCTTCGCCCGAGCTCGGCGAGCGCGCCATCCGCGAGGCCGAGGACGAAATCCGCGGCATCCTCGAGGGCGCGGACATGGTCTTCATCACCGCCGGCATGGGCGGCGGCACCGGCACCGGCGGCGCGCCCGTCATCGCCGAGATCGCCCGCGCCATGGACATCCTGTGCGTCGCCATCGTCACCAAGCCGTTCACGTTCGAAGGCCCGCAGCGCAGCCGCCGCGCCCATCAGGGCATCGCCAAGCTCCGCGAAAACGTCGATACCATGATCGTCATCATGAACGACAAGCTCATGGAGACGGTCGGCCCCAAGACCCCGCTCACCGAAGCCTTCAAGATCGCCAACACCGTCCTCGCCCAGGGCATCCGCGCCATCAGCGACCTCGTCTCCATGCCCGGCCTCATCAACGTCGATTTCCGCGACGTGCGCACGATCATGGGCCAGACCGGCGGCGCCGTCATGGGCGTCGGCACCGGCAAGGGCGAGAACCGCGCCGTCGAAGCCGTCAAGAAGGCCTGCCACAGCCCGCTGCAGGAAAAGATCGTCATCGACGGCGCACGCGGCGTCCTGATCAACATCACCGGCGGCCCCGACATCACCATGCACGAGATCAACGAGGCCACCAGCATGGTCTATGAAACGGCCGACCAGGAGGCCGACATCATCTTCGGCGTCGTGATCGACGAGAAGATGACCGACGAGATGCGCGTCACGATCATCGCGACCGGCTTTGCCGAGACCGCCGACGCGATCCCGAGCGAAACCGTGGCCGTCCGCCGCTCGCGCACCAGCCTGTTCTCCCAGTCCGAGCCGATGGCGATCGAGGACGAGGAGCGCCCGCGCGATCCGGGCGAGCCGAACCAGATCCCCGCCCTCGAGCGCAAGCGCGAGCGCGTCGGGTCCGCCCCGGCCCCCGCAATCAATTTCGACAGCGACGAGAACCCGCTTCGCGAGTGGGACGCCCGCCCCGGCAACGGCGGCTCGACCACCGCGGCCCCCGTCGCGTCGCCGCCCGCCAATGGCGGTTCGACGCCGGCTGCGGCCGCGCCCGCGCCATCGGCCGCCGCGCCGGTGTTCAACGAGGCTCCGGCCCCCGCGCAGTCGTTCCGCCCGCAGTCGCAACCCGACACGGCCCCCGAGGAGGACCCCTACGACATCCCGGCCCTCCAACGCCGCCGCCGCCAGCGGTTCTTCGAGTAGGTCGCTTCGGCCCGAAGCGACATCAAACTAACGGGAGAGGCGACCGCCCCTCCCGTTTTTTCTTGCTCGTAATCGTAATAAATCTGCCTTTCATGTATTCCGTGGTTATTGATTTTTTGCGGTTTTGCGCTTTTGCGTGAGATCGTCCGGCGCCTCGAAGGCGTCCGCCGGATCGAATAAAGCCGCACCGAGCTTCTCCGGTCCCCTTCTGGCGTCGCCGCCACGTCCGCATCCTGCAGAACACGATTCAACTCCCCGGGAAATCAGGATCATGAATGAACTGATTAAGCTTTTGTGATGATAGGCGGAAGCAGCGGCACGATGTGGTGTTTTACGAGCAGGGCCAATTGATAGATCTTTTCCGCTTCTGCGTTGGAAAGCTCCGGGATATCGCCGGGATAACGAGAATCGACGGCGAAATCGCTCAATATAATCGTCTTTCTCAAATCTTCGACAAGCGCTATGCCATTCCTATTCAGCGTTTCCAGCAGCAAACCGATATCGTGCGTCTTTGTAAATGTTATCTGTTTCCAGGTCAGGAGCGCCTTGAGGTATTTTTCAGCCGCTTGTTGCGCATGAAAAGCAGCGACTCCGACAATGCTTGAATCGTGATCGAGAACCAGCCGACTTGCGCGCAAATCCATTTCGGCTTTATCAACCCACTGAGACACCGCTGAAATTAGTTCTGAGTCATGCCGCGGCATAGATCACCTTCCCGGTTTGTGCCGCCGGCCACGCCGCCGTGCCGATCGTGTCCTTTTCGCGTTCATACTTCTCTGTCGGTAAGATGATTAAATCAAACGCCTGTCCAAGTCCGAACAGCGCCTGTCTGATCGCCGCTCGCTGATTCAGCGGATCGCTCGGCTGTTTCTCCAGAATCATCAAATCAATATCGCTGTCGGGCGTCATCTGCCCCGTCGCCGCTGAGCCGAACAGAATGATTCGGTCGGGTGTCGAAACACTCAGAATGCGCCGAACAATCTCTTCCACGAGCTGTTGATCAATTCCCATATTCATAATTTACTAAGAAGGAAACTTCAGGGCAATGAAGATCAACCAGCAACCTGTTTTTGGATTTTCCTTGTCAACCCTTTCGCTTCTCCCCCGGTTATTAGATAATGCGGGGCGAATTCAAGGTGAAGCGGATTTTGCATGAGCGGCATTGAACCGATTGCGCTTCAGGAACCCAACGCGGATTCGACGGACGATACTGCCGAACTCCTTGCCGGCGCGCAGCGCGGCTCGGGCGAGATGTTCGCCCGTCTCATGCTCAGGTTCCGCCCGATGATCTGGGGGCTGGCGTGGCGCATGACGCTCGACCACGACGATGCGTGGGACGTCTGCCAGCAGATGGTCACGCGCATCTGGCGCGCGCTCCCCAAGTATCGCCCCGAGCAGCATCTCGCCGGCTGGATCCGCAAGGTTGCCGTGCGCGAGGGCCTGCGCTGGCTCGAGCAAAACAAAAATCGTTGCCGCACGATTCTGCTCGACGATCTCGATGCGCCGCCGCCCGATCTGCGCGTCGAGAACGACGCCCCACGCGAGCTCATGGCCGGCGAGCGCCGCGAGCGCATCGAGCGTGCCATGCGCCATCTTTCGCCATCGCAGCGCACCGCCGTATCGCTCCGATTTTTTGACGACATGTCGCTCATCGAAATCGCCGGGGCGATGGAGTGTTCCGAGGGCGCCGTGAAACAACACCTGTTCCGCGCGATGGAAAAACTCCGCCGCGCCATGAAAAAGGATGTCGAACCATGAACCGCCATATAACCGAAGACGAGCGCACCGCGCTCCTGATGGGCCTGGCCTCGCTCGAAGAAGCCGAGCGCATCCGCGCCCACGCCGCCGGGTGCGAGTCCTGCCGCCGCGAACTGGCCGAAGACCGCGAAATTCAGAATTCGCTCAAGGAACTTGCGATCCCGTCGCCATCAGCCGAGCGCTGGGATGAATTGTTCGTAGTCCCGCCTTCAGGCGGAAAGACTCACGCCCGCCACGCATCGCCGATGACCACGCTCTATCTGTGGGCCATGCGCGCCGCGCTGATCACGCTCGTGTTCGCCTCGGGTTACTGGCTCGGCGGTTCGCGCCAGAATGCGTCGCAGCCTCTGATCCAGCCGGGGTGGGCCAGCACCCGTGCCGCCGCTCCGGTTCAGCTCGAGCCGCCCAGGACCGTTCAGTGCATGCTCAGCATGGCCGACGACACGACAACCGAGCGCCGGGATAAAACCCCTCGATAGGATGTCGGAATTCCTGTTCGGAGTTCAAACTTCAGTTTGCTGAATTGTACCGCGTGTTCAAGCCGGCTTGAAGCCGGCTGCAGAAATGTAAAGCAACCGTCTTCACCCCGGCTTAAAGCCGGGTGCAAAGAGGTGTCGGCTAAAGCCGACAAGATCCGTACGACCACAGAGGAGGTTCGCCGCCGATGGACTCGCCAAACGATATCACGATGAAGACCCGTTCATTTTCGCCAATCGCCGCCTGCATTCACATCTTCTGCCTGGCCGCGATCACGCTCGCGATGACGGCTTACACGCACAACCTCGACGACATCAAAGCGCTGTTCTTTTACTTTGCTGGCCCGGTCCTGTTCATCATCGGCGCCGGCCTGTTCGCCCTCGGCGAGGCCCCGCGCCCCAACCGCTGGATCGGCGCCGGCCTCGTGGCGTATTTCTGGGTCCTCATCATCTCGACTTTGTTTTCGCGCTATTCCTACGCCGGTTGGGATCAGTTGCTCTGGTGGTGGTCCGCGTTTGGATTTTTCGTTTCGGCAATGGCGATCGGATCGTCGCGCCGCTCCGGCGAAGTCCTCCTGCGTGGCCTTGTCGTTCTCATCCTCGTCGTGAATCTGGTCGGATTCTTCATGTATGACTTCGCCGGCAACGACCATTCGGGCGTCGGGTTGCTCATGCAATATTTGTATGGCTCGCCAGTTCCGACCGGAACGACCCAAATGTATCGCCTCCTGCGCACGCTGTCACACGCCGCCGGCAACATGCAATCGACCATCCTCAGCCCGGATTTCTATTCGGCCGTTTGCCTGTTCTATCTGCCGCTCGCGATGTTCCTCGCGGTCAAAATTCAGAAAAAGGGCTTTTCGTTGTGGCAAACGATCGGCTTCATCGCCTCGCTCACGCTTACGGCCACCATCTTTGTTTGCTTCAGCCGATTTCATTACCCGATCTGGCTTCTATGCGTTTGCCTGTTCAGCGTCGCGTTCTTCACGATTGGCACCGAGCGCCAGCGGATTTGGTTGATCATGCTTGTGGTCCTGATGTTCGCGTGCGGCATTATCGCGGCGTGGTTCAAATACGCCGACCTGATGAAAGCTCTCAGCCTTGAATACCTGTCCTCGAAAACGCTGGCGACGATCTGGTCGGGCGCGTGGGGCGTGTTCACGCACCACCCGATCCTTGGCGGCGGCCCCGGCACGTTCGGGATTTATTTCCCTGACTTCCGCGACCCGAACTACTACCAATACGGTATCAGCCACGTCACGACATATGCGCACAACCAGTATCTCGACCTGCTCAGCGAAACCGGCATCGTCGGCTTTGCCGCGTTTGTCGTTCTTTTGTTCGGGATTCTTCGGCCGATCGCGCGCGGCGCGTTCTCACGCGTGGAGCTTCGCCTGCGCGGCCATCTTCTCGCAGGCTTCGTCGCCGTGCTCACGATCCTGTGTGTGATTTTCGTGAGCCCGATCAGTCGCTGGGTCGTCGGCGCCGTTTCGATGTGGACGATCCTCGGCCTTGCCGCCGGCTGGGCATTGCAGCAGCCGGCCGCCGATCAGCCCGCCGAACCGTCCCTTTCGCCGCAACGCATGTATGCCTATGCGGCCGTAGCGCTTGGCCTGATTTTGCTCCCGCTCTGCGCGGCCAAAGGCGCCCGCTATTACGGATCGGCCCTGCCCTACGCGCACGCGGTCAGCTCTATGGAGCCCGCCTTCGACATGATGGAGAAGAATCCGGCCAATCCCGGCGTCGAGCAGATGATCACGGTGAGCATCGACGGTTTCACGCGCTCGATCGAAGTTGACCGCCACAATTATTCCCCATATTACAAGCTCGGTTCGGTGTACATGACGCTCTGCAATTTCGAGCGCAGCAAAGCCGAAGAGTCTCGCTCCGAACACAACGAACTCGAGGCCCAGCAGCACGATCTCAAGGCCGACGATTATCTTTTGAAATCAAAAAACATTTACGAAAAGCTGGCCGCGATGAACCCCCATTACGCCCAGCTCGATTACAATTTGGGTCTCGTCTACTCGGCATACGTTCAGGTCTGCCGGCGCGAGGCGGAAAAATTAACCGGCAATGCCAAGTTGATGAAACAGGGCCTGGCGAGCGTCTTTGTAGGCCTTGCCGAAAAACACTTCGCCGCCAATTACAAGCTCTCGAATTCAAAGGAAGCGGTCCTGGGCTACGGCAAATTCCTGCTGGAGAATGTGGGGGCAGCGAAGGCGCTGAAGGTTTTCCAGGCCGCCAGCGACAACGATCCCAAGGACCCCGATTTTGCCGATCGTTACCTGAGGGCCGCGAAAGCCGCCGGCAACCCGGCCGCGATCACGAAAGCAACCGCGCGGGCAAACAGCGTGAAGCCGTGAATCGTGGATCGTGAATCGTGGTTCGTGAATCGTGAATCGTGGTGGTGATGGGTCTTATGCGTCCTATGGGTCCTATGGGTCCTATAGGTCCTATGGGAATTATGGGATTCATGGGATTCTCTCATCATTCATCATTCCTCATTCATCATTCCTGTCTGGCAACTCCCTCCTCAATTGTGTATCGTCGATCGATCCGCACCGTTGCGGGCAAGCGCTGGAGGTTTGCCGAGCCATGACGACCGAGACCGAACCAATCCCCATTCCCGATTCGATTCGCGAGGAATGGGAAATCCTGACCAGCGGGACCGTCGATGTCCTCCCGGCCGAGCAGTTCCGCGACCGGCTGCTTGACGCCCGCGCGCAGAACCGCCCGATCCGCATCAAGCTCGGCGCCGATCCCACCGCCCCCGACCTGCACGTCGGCCACAGCGTCCAGTTGAACAAATTGAAACAGTTCCAGGACCTCGGCCATCAGGTCGTGTTCATCCTGGGCGATTTCACGGCCTCGATCGGCGACCCGACCGGCAAGAACGAGACCCGTCCGCCCCTGTCGTGGGAGGCGATCGAGGAAAACGCCAAGACCTACCTCGACCAGATCTTCATGATCCTCGACCGCGACAAAACCGAGGTCGTCCGCAACAGCACGTGGTTCAACAAGATGAATTTCACCGAGGTCATCAAGCTCGCCTCGCGCTACACGGTGGCGCGCATGCTCGAGCGCGACGACTTCGCCAAGCGCTACGCCGACCAGCGCCCGATCCACGTGCACGAATTCCTCTACCCGCTCGTGCAGGGCTGGGACTCGGTCGAGGTCCGCGCCGACATCGAGCTCGGCGGCACCGACCAGAAGTTCAACCTGCTCGTCGGCCGCGAGCTGATGCGCGAGATGGACATGGCGCCGCAGTGCATCATGACCCTGCCGCTCCTTGTCGGCCTCGACGGCGTCAACAAGATGTCCAAGTCCCTCGGCAACTACATCGGCCTCACCGAGCCGCCCGACGAAATCTTCGGCAAGACGATGAGCGTCCCCGACGAGATGATGCGCGACTACCTCGTCCTGGCCCTCGGCTACAAGGAGAAGGTGGCCAACGGCCTCGTCGCCGACGCGGCCAATGGCAAGCTGCACCCGCGCGACCTCAAGGCCCGCATCGGCCGCGAGCTTGTCGCGCGTTACCACGGCGAGGCCGCGGGACGCGCCGCCCAGGAGAACTTCGACCGCATGTTCCGCGAAAAGGAGCTGCCGGCGGAGATCGAAACGACTGCACTGGACAGCGCCGGCGCGGGCAAAATGGCCCTCGCCAAGCTCATCGTCGCCGCCGGCATGGCCCCTTCCAACAGCGAGGCGCGCCGCCTCATCGAGCAGGGCGGCGTCTCCCTCAACGGCGAGCGCGCCGCCGATCCGCGCGCCGAAATCGCCGCCGGCGAATACCTCCTCAAGGTCGGAAAACGGCAATTTAAACGAATTCAGTTGACTTGAGCCCGTTAAGCTTGGAAAAAATAGGGGTTCGTCCCCGCGGGGGGCGACCGACATAAGAGTCAAGGATTACATCCGAATCATGGTTAAACTGCAGGACATGCGCAACCCGCGTCACCTTCGGTGGCCGCTTTATTTCCTGTTCGCCGTCGTCTGCGTCTCCTTCATCTTCTTTTACGGCTGGCATCCGTCCGAGTCTCAAAGGAACCCAGGCATTTACGGCAAGTTGCTCAGCGAAAGCTCCAACCCGTTCAAGCGCTGGACCTACATCCGCCGCCCGCAGATGATGGATGCCAACCGGCACCTCATGGAATACAACGAAATGTTCCTGCCGCAGATGGCCCGTCAGGTCCTGCAGCAGCGCAACATGCTCGATACGGTCATGAGCCGCCTCATCACCACGGATGAGGAAGTTCAGGACGCCGCCAACCAGATCCTCATCGATCGCGCCGCGCGCGAGATGGGCATCACGGCCACCCGCGAGGAGATCATCAAGGGCATCAAGGCCCAGCCGGGCGTCAACGAGCAGATGCTCGAATACCTCGCCTACCAGAAGCGCCTCGGCAGCAAGCAGGAACTCATCGAATACTTCCGCCGCCAGAACGAGGCCGAGCGCGTCCGCAACTTCAAGTCGATGGTCGCCCAAGCCTCGCTGTTCGAGCTGTGGCAGGAATACAGCCTTGCCAACGACAAGCTGAAGCTCGAGATCGCCGCGTTCCCCAATGACGATTTCACCTCCAAGGTCCTTGTCACCGACCAGGACGTGAAGTCGTGGTACGACAGCCACCGCAAGGACTACCGCATCCCGTCCCAGCGGCGTTACCTCTACATCAAGACAAGCCGCGAGGACGTCTCCAAAACCGTCAAGCCGACCACCGACCAGCTCCTCGAGTTCTACAAGCAGAACCAGAAGAACTACGAACGCTCGGCCGCCGTCAAGGTTCGCGAACTTCAGCTCATGGTCCGCTCCGGCGAGTCGATCGCCCAGGCGATGAACCTCATGGACGACCTGCGCACGTCGGCCGCGAAAATGACCGACTGGAACCCGCTGGCCGACACGCTGCGCGAGAAGAAGAAGCTCCCGATTTACTCGCGCGAATCCGACTGGCTCAACAGCGAATCGTCCGAGCGCCCGGCCAACTACATCGCCACCGTCACGACCCTGGCCGGCGACGCCGTCTCGACCCCGATCCTCTCCACCCTGAACATGGATAACGAAACGACCTCGGTCCGCATCGCCCGCGTGATCGCGCGCCGTCCCGCCGGCGTCCCGCCGTTCGACGAGATCCGCGCCCAGGTCCAGAACGATTACGTGACCCAGGAAACCGACCGCCAGCTCAAGGACGTCAGCGACAAGTGGAAGCTCGCCAAGCGCAACGCCAAAAACATGGCCGAGCTCGCCAAGTCGCTCGGCGTTGATGACCGCATCACCTCGATGACCGACGCCACGTCCTACATCATCCCCGGCGCTGGCGTCTTCCAGACCGACGCCGATTACGTCGCCAGCCTCAGCGACGGCACGATCAGCGACCCGGTCGCCTCGACCGACGGCAGCATCGTGATGCTGCAGCCGACCGACACCGTTCCCGAACGCGACCCGGACATCAAGGACGTCCGCGCGAAGATCGTCGCCGCGATCCAGAACGATCGCTCCGGCGGCCTGGCACGCAAGGCCGCCGAGGACGCCCTCAAGCTCGTCCAGAGCGGCGCCCAGTTCAAGCAGGCCCTCGCCGACGCGCCGATCAAGCCGACCGTGACCGATCCGCAGACGCGCACCCAGCAGGTCAAGGTCCTCAGGGCCCCCCTGATCGATTTCACCCGCCTGACCCTGCGCGCCGCCAAGGGTTCCGTCGGCATGTCGCCGTTCGGCAACGACAAGGACCAGCCGCTCGGCTACGCCGTCTGGATGGTCGTCGATTACCAGCCGGCCGGCATGAAGCAGTTCGCCGCCGACCGCCAGCGCTTCGAACGCGATTACCTCGAGATTCAGCGCCTCGCACTGGTCAACGAGTGGCTCCGCGACGAACGCGCCAAGGCCGGCTTCGAAATCATAAAGCAGCAGGAGTAGCCCCCGCTGGCCGTCCGCTTCCGCCATCACAAAGAGTGAAATAAGACGGGAGCTTTCCCGTCTTGTTTTATATAGTGAATCTTTTCAGTCATACCGAGCAGACGGCATTACCGGGCGCGCGCCCGGCGATTCCGCTGGAGGAACAACAACATGAAAATCGCGCGCAGAATCCAGAACGTGAGGGAATCGCTCACGCTGGCGCTTACCACCAAGGCCAAGGCCATGAAGGAGGAAGGCATCGACGTCGTCGGTTTCGGCGCCGGCGAGCCCGACTTCGACACCCCCGAGCCGATCAAGCAGCGGGCCATCGCCGAAATCAACGCCGGCAACACCAAGTACACCCCCGCCTCCGGAACGCCCGCCCTCAAGAAGGCCATCGTCGATAAGCTCAAGCGCGATCAGGGCCTCGATTTCACGCCCGCCCAGGTCATCATCAGCTGCGGCGCCAAGCACTCGCTTTACAACATCTTCATGTCGCTCGTCGATGACGGCGACGAGGTCATCATCCCCGCGCCCTACTGGCTGAGCTACCCGGAAATGGTCACCATGGCCGGCGGCCGCTCGGTATTCGTCGAGGCCGCCGTCGAGCAGAACTACAAGATCACCCCCGCGCAGCTCGAGGCCGCGATCACCCCGCGCACCGTCGCCTTTCTCATGAATTCGCCATCCAACCCCACCGGCATGGTCTATAGCCGCGACGAGCTGGCGGCCCTGGGCGAGGTCCTCGAGCGCCACCCCCAGATCGTCGTCATCAGCGACGAGATCTACGAGAAGCTGGTCTATGACGGGACCGAGTTCACGTCGATCGCGCAGCTTTCGCCGGCGCTCAAGGAGCGCACCCTTGTCGTCAACGGCATGAGCAAGGCCTACTCCATGACGGGGTGGCGCCTGGGTTACGTTGCCGGCCCGCTCGAGCTCATCAAGGCCATGGGCCGCCTCCAGAGCCACTCCACGAGCAACCCGACCACCTTCTGCATGCCGGCCGCGGTCACCGCGCTCGAAACCTGCGAGGCCGAGATCACGCGCATGGTCGCCGCCTTCGACGAGCGCCGCCGCGAAATGGTCAAGCGCCTCAACGCCATGAACGGCGTCCGCTGCCCCGAGCCCCGCGGCGCGTTTTACACCTTCCCCGACGTCTCCTCGACTTACAAGCGCCTCGGCGTCTCCGGTTCCATCGAATTCGCCGAGAAGCTCCTGGCCGAGGCCAGCGTCAGCGTCGTCCCCGGCGAGCCGTTCGGCGACGACCACTGTATCCGGCTTTCCTACGCCACCTCGATGGCCAACATCGTCAAGGGCCTCGACCGCCTCGCAAAGTTCCTGGCCTGACCGATTCCAAAACACCATACCCCGTCAATCGCCGGCTCCCGCCGGCGATTTTAATTTGGTGACAGCTACCAAATTAGTGACCTATGCAGAATATGTTTGACATATCAGTTATTGTAATCACAATCAGCCGCATGAGCCGTATCGCGCGCGCAGTCATCGTCGATGTTCCTTACCATGTCACTCACCGTGGCATTCGGGAATCCGATGTTTTCTACACGGATCATGATCGCAGGCATTATCTCGACGACCTCGCCAACCGCGCCTCTGACCGCGGACTTGATATCTGGGGTTGGTGCCTGATGACGAATCACGTCCACCTGGTCGTTGTTCCTCGAAAGCGCGACGCGCTTGCATCAGTGATCGGCCACGTGCATCAGCGCCACGCGATGCGCATCAACAAAGCGCACGAATGGCGCGGGCACCTGTGGGCCGACCGCTTCTACTCGACGCCGCTCGACGAAGCCCATTTATGGGCAGCCATCAAATACGTGGAATTAAATCCCGTGAGAGCCGGCCTAGCGCGGTACGCGGAGGAGTGGCTTTGGTCCAGTGCACGAGCGCATTGCGGATTGAAGCCGGCGACTGGATCCACCGCGCTCCCGGCTGTGGGTTCCCCATTTGGCGGCACTCATCCCCATCCTCTGCACGGCCGTCCGATTTCATGGAGTGACTGGCTTCGACTTGGTCTGGAGGCCGAGGCGCTGGATCGTTTGCGCCGCGCCACCATGACCGGCCGCCCCTGCGGATCGGCTGAATTTGCCTGTGGACTGGAAGCCCAACTCGGGCGAAATCTCACCCCTCAACGACGCGGCCGCAAACCCGCCCCCATTCCTGACCAACCCGTTGCCACGGAAGACCTATTACGGTAGCTGTCACTGAATTAAAACCTTACAACGCCATAGGCTTTTAATTCGGTGACAGCTACCGAAAAGCTCGGCCGGGACGCTTTTTTCGCGCACACCGATTCAAGTTCTCATCCCACCCTGTCGAAACGTGATGCGGGGGGATTGGCTTCGCCCCCGGGCGATTCGCCCATGGCGTCACGCTGCAAGAGGTCGCGACCGGCATGATCATGACTACCAGAACTTTCCGATCGATTCGCGCCTTCACGATTATCGAGGCCCTCGTGACCGTCCTGATCGTCACGGCGGCCAGCATCGGCGGCATCGAGATGACGGCGTTCGTGCGCACGCAGAACGTCATGGAGCAGGAACGCTCGCGCGCCCACCAGATCGTCACCTCGGAGATGGAGCGGATCCGCAACCAGCTTTACACGCACATCACCGGCGGATCCACCGTGACGGTGTGGGACAACGGCACGCCGGACGATACCACTGACGACACGATCGGCACGCTCGACGTCGTTGTGCACGATCCGGCCGGCCACCTGCTGACGGCAGCCCCCGTTCCGGCCATCGCGGTGAAAGTCGAGGTCACGTTGACGTGGCATCCGCGCGGTCGCCGCCATGACTCCACGTTCCGCGAGACGGCGATGACCTGGATCGCGCCCTGATCGCATTGAGCGAGGCATAATGATGATGAAATTAAAACTCGGACGCTCCCGCCGCGGCTTCACCCTCTCGGAATTGATGATCGCCATCGGCATCAGTTCCCTCGTCATGATGACGACCGCGGGCCTCATGTACATGGCCGCGCGCCAGACCAAGGACATCGTCGGCCAGACGCGCATGCGCTCGGCGCGCACCCAGGCCATCGACGAAATTCGCTACCGGCTCAGCAACGCCAAGATCGGCACGATCACGATCACCGACAGCAACCGCGACATCACGTTCCTCAACCCGAACGTGAGCCCGACGTTCAAGAGTCGGTTCTATTTCAGCCCTGACGAAAAAACCCTGTATTACGACGACACGGACGGCGAGGGCGACGGCCCCGTCCCGGTCGCCAGGGGCCCCATCGAAATCACGTTCGAACTCCAGGATTCGGGCGCCGTCGTGCTGGTCACGGTCAAGTCCGATTCTTCGATGGCCTATCAGCAGATCGACCAGCAGGAAGGCGAGGTCGCCGTGTACCTGCGCAATATTTGATGTCGAAATCCGTATGCGTGCTCGTGCTCGTAATCGAACCCTGAACGTGGACTATAAACCCTGACACGATCCACGATCCACGATTCACGACTCACGATCCACCTCTTTGCGAATCGAGGGCTGGCCCACATGAACCGCAAAAATCTCCGCCGCCACGGCTCTTCCCTGGCAATCACGATGGTGCTCGTCACGCTCACCGCGCTGGCGATGACCTGGCTTGCGCAGACGGTTGTCCAGATGCAGCGCATCAACAAGCGCAAGGCCGACCTCACGCGCGCCTATTACGCGGCCGAAGGCGGCGTCGCCCTCGTCCAGCACTTCGGCAACTACCCCGCGCAGTTCACGAGAAATCCCGCCTTGTTCAAGAGTTATCCCGGCACGACCGGCGCCACGATTTTCCCGTTGCTCAACACGACGCTGGGTATCGGGAATTATGTGATCACCGAATCCGAACTCACCCAAATGGGCTTCCCGCCGTTCCTGTCCCAGGATGGCCGCGACATCTCCTCGGTCAAGGAGATCACGCTCATGCCGCCCGATCCGGCCAACGACCCGATCACCTGCTTCTTCAAGATTCGCAGCATCGGTCGCACAAAAACCGGCATCGAGCGCACCGTGGTCTCGTACATGGAGCCGGTCAAGTCGCTCAAGATCCAGTTGCCTGCGGGGTTGCTGAGTTACAACATTGCCTCCGCGTTCGGCAACGCCCGCGTCCATTGGGGCGAGTCATGGTCCAAAAGCAATTTCGACATGCTCAACAGAAGCCAGATGGGCTACCTCGTGCCCGGTTCGGTCGGTTATGATCCCTATGCCAGATATCGAAGCGAGGGCACGATCACATTCCCCGCGACCTGGTCATGGGGCTTGGGCGCGGACCTGTATGACGGTACGCGCACCAATCCAGGCGCGGCGCCCGCGAGCGGCAAATACAACGCCTTCGAACAGCGACTGCCGTCCGGCACGCTCCAATGGCCGGAATTCGACTACGAGACGTTCAAGGATCTTGCGATGTCCCATGGCCGTTATTACACGACCGATGCCGCCGGCAACATTTACCGCAACGGCATCGAGGACGCCGCGCACAAGGTTGATTTCTACACCGAATTTACCGTGCCCGATCGCGCGACTTCGCCCTACGACCTGATCTTCATCGACACGATCAACGGCCAGCCCCCCGCGGCCGACGGCTCGAACCTGGCCACGATCAACGTCTCCGGAACCGGCAACGGAACCAAGGGCGTGATGTATATCGCGGCCAACATGGACGCCACCGGCGTCGGTTCGCCGCCGTCAATGGTCGCCCAGGACCGCAGCGGCACCAACCGTTCGCTCGACAAAATCTTCCATGACGGCGTGATCTACACGTCGGGCACGATCGCGATGTCCGGCAACGCGGGTGTCTATGGGTCCGTCGTCACCGCGAGGGGTTTCACCGGCGGCGGCACCCCCGATATCTATTACAACGCCAAGCTCGCCGATGGCCTCCTCTACGGCAACGGCAACGTCGGCTCCAAGCTCAAGGTCGTCATGACGACGAATTATTAGGTGAATTTTCGAAAGTTCTGACCGTTTCTGCATTGGGCGCCGGGCCGGCGCCGGAGCCCGCCTTGGCGGCATACGGCCATGGGTGCTGGCGCCACCCGATCTCAATTGATCACAGTTGCTGATCGACCGACCGGGGCTCCGGGTTGAGAGGTTCCTTTTTTTTCAGCATCTCCGGCGGGATCGGCAGCCGCCCGACGAGGTCGCGCCTCACGAAGAGGTGCACGTCGAATTCCATGTTGAGCCTCTGATACAGCTCGTTGAATTGCGGCGGCGCCGGCGGCGCGAACTTCGGCCATGTCAGGAACATCTCCGGCTTGAACGTCATCAGCGCCGCGTAAGGAAAGATCCGGCACCCCGGCGGCAGCTTCGCCAGCGTTTCGGGCTTGAGCACATCCATCGCCTCCGGCGAGATCAGCCCATAAACGTCCAGTACGCGCCCTCGATAATAATAACCGAACACGCCGATTTCGGTGCAGCCGATCCGGGTTTCTTTCCGCTCACCGATCCACCCGTTCACGATTTTCGCAATCTGCTCGTATTCGGGCTCGCGCGCGTCGGACCGAATGGAATTAAACCGGAACGCGAGCTGCTGGGTGAGCTTGTCGCAGCCCCGTCCGGCCCGTGTGATCTGGTGCGAAAGGCTGAGCCAGTAGCAGCCCAGCAGCAGCGCGATCGCCGCCGCCGCCGCCACCCTCGACCATGATCTGAGGCCCGCCGGAACGCGCGCCCACACGGCCTCGCCGATCGCCTGCCAGCCCGCGCACGCCAGCAGCAGCGACCCGAAGAAGTACGGAACGTAATACCAGTCGATGATGTTCGGCCTCGCGGCGGCGTAGAACGCGAACCAGCCGGCCTCGAACAGGCTCCACCCGGTCGCGAGCATGCGCTGGCCTCGCTGCCACAGCCATGCCGCGCCGGTCGCCATCAGCCCGATCTGCGCCGACGCGATCAGGATCGAATTGATGTTGTCGCTCAGCCGGCCCCAGTTCGCGACCGTTCCGTGGATCGCGAAGAACGGCGTCAGGTCGCCAAGCCGGATCATGAACATCGTCGCGCTAAACCCGGTCTCCGTGTACCAGGGCGCGGCGCTTTTCGCGATGATGCTCTGCGGAATGAACGTTCCGCACCAGGAGGCAAGCGAGCCCGCCATCGCCGCCGCGACCACCACGGCTACGCCGATCAGCCGCGGGATGACGCGAACCCTGCCGGCGGCCCACAGCCCGCCGCAAACGGCGACCCACACGACCGCCCCTTCGGGCCGGATCCAGCCCAGCACGCCGAGTATGATCCCGGGGATGATCCATTGGCCGCGCCCGGCCAGCTCGAAAATCACCATCACGGCCAGAATGAAAAAGCTCATCTCCATGCCGGCCAGGCTGTAGTGCATGCGCAGCGGCTCGGCGGTGAGGATCAGCCCCGCCGCGTGCCGCATCATGAGCGGCATCCCCGCGCGCGCCAGCCACCACACCGCCATCAGCACCAGCGCGATGTCGATCAGCATGTTGAAGCGCTTGGCGAGAATATGGACCGGAATCCAGGGGATCACGCGATGCAGCCCCGCCAGCGCCGCCACATAAACCGGCGACGTCGTCCCGATCACGCGTTCGCCTTCGTTGAATACGAATCCGCGCCCCTCGGCCCAGTTCTGCGCGACGTGAAAATGCGTGTAGGCGTCATCAATGTCGATCGGCGGCTGCCCGAGCCGCGTCGCCAGCACGAACGCAACCTGAACGAAAATCAAAACCCATTCGATCGCCCGGATGCGCGCGAGCCCGGACCAAAAAAAATGCACCGAACCGCGGCTCGATGCATTCTGAAATCGGGTGTCACCCTTCATCAATTTCACATTACTTCGCGATGACCTTCGGCATGTTGAAGATCGGCAGGTACAGCGCGATGACGATGCCGCCGACCAGCGCGCCAAGGAACACGATCAGCACCGGCTCCATCAGCGACGTCAGCGCGTTCACGGTGTCATCGACTTCGCGGTCGTAGGCCTCGGCGACCTTCGTCAGCATGTGGTCGATGGCGCCCGTTTCCTCGCCGACCGCCACCATGTGCACGACCAGCGGCGGGAACACCGGTTCCGTCGAGAGCGGCTCGTGGATCGTCTCGCCGTCCTTCACGCTCTGATAGACCTTTTCCATGGCGCGCGTGATGACCTCGTTGCCGGAGCTGTCGCGGCAAAT
Source organism: bacterium (assembly GCA_021372575.1). Lineage (GTDB taxonomy): Bacteria > Sumerlaeota > Sumerlaeia > MVZB01 > MVZB01 > JAJFUE01. The sequence goes on from JAJFUE010000134.1 coordinate 17,251, forward strand.
GTCGAGCGCCTGCAAAATCGGCACGCCCGCGTTGATCAGGGTCGATAGCGTGCTCGCGAATCGCGCGATCGCGATTTTTCGGAACAACTGCCCGAACACCGGTAATTTGAGCTGCGCCCTGTCGAGCACGTATTTGCCGTTTCGCGTCTTGTTGATCTGCTTCAGGATGATCCAGATGGCGACCACGGCCGCGATCGGAATGTAGGCTTTGTGGATCAGCATGTTGGATGCGTTGATCAGGATCAGCGTCGGCAGCGGCAGGTCCGCGCCCAACTGGCCGAAGATGTCCTGGAACTTGGGAATGATGAACACGAGGATGAAGCCGACGATCGCCGTCGCCATGAACGACACGACCATCGGGTACATCATGGCGGACTTCACCTTGCCCTTCAGTCCTTCGCGCTTTTCAAGATACTCCGCGACTTTGTTCAGCACGTGCTCGAGAACACCGCCGATCTCGCCGGCGCGCACCATGTTCACGTATAGCTTGTCGAACTGGCGCGGGTGCTTGGCGAACGCGTCCGACAGCGCCGAGCCCGACTCGATGTCCTCGGCCATCTTCTTGATTTTGTCTTTGAAAATCGCCGACTCGACCTGCTCGCGCAGAATCGTCAGCGACCGCATGATCGGCAGGCCGGCGTCAATCAGCGTCGCCAGCTGCCGCGTGAACGTGCAGATGTGCTTGGTCTTGATGCGGTGGAACAGCAGGCGCAAGCCGGGCAAGGCGAGAACGTCGGTCCCCTGGCCGGCCTTTTTCTTGTTGGGCGTCACCCGTAGCGGGTAATACCCCATGTCGCGCAGCTTCTCGATAATGACATCCTCGTTGGCGGCGTCAATGATGCCTTTGACCTGCTTGCCGCCCTTATCGAGAGCCTCGTATGAATACTCGGGCATTGGAGCACCTCCAGCGCACCCAATTCTAGAGCTTAGGATATGTCAAACCATCGAATCTGAAAATCAAAAAATGTCACCCAACCCCGTATTTTTCAGCAACTCAGCCGGTCTCTTTTGTGCTTGTGTTGCTCGGGTCACTGCATTGAATGCCAAACGCGGCATTCCTGTAATTTGAAAAGGGGGCCCGGCGTATCGGCCGGACCCCGATTCTCTTTCAGTCCTTTAGGCCCTTTAGGTCCTTGGGGTCGTTTTGTTACTTCGCCGGCTCCACCAGCCAGAACTTCAGGTCCTCGGTCTCGAGCTCAACCTTGAACCGCTTCAGGTCGCGGGCGTCGATTTCCGTCTTGCCCTTGATCGTCGCCGGTTGCGTTCCCTTCAGGTTGCGTTCGGTCAGCCTGTAATTGCCGGCCGGCAGGTTGATTCCCAGCTCGAACGCCGCCGGCTTTTTCTCCCAGTTGATCGCGAACAGGATTTTCCCGCCCCCCTTGAGGTTCAGGCACGTGGCCTCGATTTCCTGGCCGCAACGGTCGAGGTTGACGACCTTGTCGCCCCCCAGCGCCGCGTCGATCGCGCCGAGATACTGCGCGACGTAATCGGGCGTGACGCTCCCCATCGCGACGTCGCCGCCGATCCGCATGACCGAGTCGGGGTATTTGTCGATCATCGCCTCAAGCGCCGGGCTCTTGCGCTGCTCGCCCTTCATGTCCGCCTCGCCGAGGCGCTGCATGAGGATGATCTTCTTGCCGGCCCGGGCGTGGGACTCGAGCTGCGCGACGGCCTTGTCCGAGATCGCGTATGCGAACGGCACGACGATGACCTTGGCCTTCGGCAGTTTCGCCCAGTCGGCCTCCTGGTCCATGCAATAGACCTCGAACGGGTAGCCGTTGGCCAGCAGCATGTCGATCGCGGCCTCCTGCGATGCGTAGCCGTTGCCGACGTAGCGGTTCCTGATCAGCCACGCGTAGTCCTGGCTCATCTGGCCATGCAGCAGCGCGATCTGCTGCGGTACCTGCCCCTCCAGCACGCCCCAGCGCTCGAGCGTGCGCAGCAGGCTGTTGCCCAGCTTCATGCGGTCGGGCCGGTTGATGTAGGGATCGCCGTTGCCGTCGAACAGCTTGAAGTAATGGAACCAGTGGACGCCGCGGCCGCCGTGCGCGATCGAGCTGACCGCCTCGCCATAGACGTGCAGCGGCCGGAGCTGCTCGTCGAACTCGCGCAGGCGATTGCTCTGCAGCGTGACCATCGCCTGCCGGTTCGTCGTGCTGGCCATCAGGCGCTTGGTCGTCTCGGGCACGTACCAGTGGTCGAGCAGGTCGGTGTGCAGCTCGACGTAGGGGTCGGTCATGAACGAGGTCCAGTCGGTGGCGTGGCCGATGAGTCCCCAATTGACCGGCGCCTTCCAGTTCCAGCACAGCTCGCCGACGAAGATGATGTTCGTGCGCAGCAGTTTCGGATTCTGCTTTTTCGCGAGCTCGTTCCATTTCGTATAGACCTCGGCGCCGGCCTGGTATTCGTAGTTGATCCACGCGCGGCTTTGCGCGTTGTCGTCGAGCTTGGCCGGCATGTCGAAGCCATATTCCTTCTTGAAGCGGCGCGTGCATTCGTTGTCGTCGGTCGGCTTGCCGTTATAGACGGGGTAGTGATACTCGTCCGGCGGCACGCACATGCCGTCGAGCCCCTGCGCGATCAGCTCTTCGTTGTATTTTGCGTATTTCGGCGCGAACTCGAACAGGCAGCGGGTCCTGCTCGTCGCCGGGTCGTTCGGGTTCGGCCAGAAGTAGCGGTCGGGATCGTCGGTATAGGTCTGGATCGTGATTCCTTCCTTGTGCATCTCGGTGCAGAACTCCTTGAACAGCTCGCGCTTGTAGGTGTCGTTCAGGAAGATCTTGCTCGGCCAGATCGCGTGCCCGTCCGGCGTGTAGGGATACAGGAAAATATTGTTCACGCCGAGCATCTTGAGGTTGGAGAGCATCTTCTGGTATTGCGGCCATTCGCGCAGTGGCGCGTTGGACGTCGGCGTCGTCCCCGTCGTCACGCCGAAATTATCCGGGTCCATGAAGATGCCCATCGGGAGCTTGTGGTCGCGTGGCCGGCCGAACGGCTCGTCTTTCGGTTCGCCGGTGGCGGTGATCGTCGGCAGCAGTTCCGACGGCATCGTGTTGGGCGTGCCGTTGTGGCCGGCGAGGATCGCATTGGCCATGGGTTCATCGCCGTCGGCCAGCAAATACGCCGCCGCGCGGCGGATCATGTCGAGGCTGATCGTTCCGCCGTAGCGCGCCGCCTGCCAGTTGAACAGCACGACCTGGCCCTTGCCGATGCGGTTGAGCAGCAGCGCCGGGATGCGGTCGAGCGTCCCCGGCCCGCGCACCGGGCTGCGGTTGACGATGTGCCATTCCTTCTGCTTGAGCGGCGGGAACCGGCCGAGTTCGTAGGCCGTCGAGGCCGCCCACGCCGAGTTGCCGTGGCACTCCACCGCGGTGAACGTCTCGTGGTCTCCATTAATGAAGTGCTTGTAGAGGACCGCGCGGCCGCTGCCGATATCGGCGAAATCCGCCACCCAGAAAGTCGTGAACATCGACACGCCGAGCAGGTTGCGCATGGCGGCCGAGTCGATGATCGCGAACGTCGGCGCGTCGATCCACAGCACGCCGCCGCCGGCGCGCGTGAACTCGATGAGCGCGTTGATCGTGTCGTCGTTCATGACGTACACGCCGCTCATGACGACGATGTCGTCGGGCGAGATGCCGTTCATCGCGGTCAGGTCGGCGTCGCTGGTGCGCTTGACCTCAAACCCCGCGGTCTGAAGCTGGTCAAAGACGCGCTCCGATTCCGGGTTGGCATGCTTGGTGGCGTTCAGGTCGGAGAACAGGACGTGAACCGTGCCGGTCTGGGCCAATGCCGGCGCGACCGTCATCATCAGCAAAACGCCCAACGCGAACAGTTTGCGAGCCATGGAAATCCCTCCCGTGGGTTTGGCATCCGTCCGATGCAACATGGAAGTCATCGATCCATAGGACCTGTAAGGTCCCCCCATTTACAACAAAAAACGCCGCACTTGCAAGGCGTAGGCCAACCGGTCAGTAGGCCGCTTCGGCCCGAAGCGGCATGGATGCGTTGGCCCGAGCGTGAGCGAGGGATTATCGATTCGATTGCGAGGACGGAATTCAGGTTCGGAGTTCAAGCTTCAGCGCCTTTTGCAAAAAGGAGAAAACTTAATGTGGAGTGCGGCAGCTTGCTGCCGCTTAGATCCAGGGGAGCTTGTATGTGTTTAGCGCGTTGGTAATCGGTTGTTGCAAGCGCATGGTGAAAAGCGCGCGCTGAAAGCGCAACAAGAATATAGCCTGGGGCAAAGCGAAGCGACGCCCCAGGTCAGAATCGCATCACGTTAGGAAGCTCTGAAAGAGCGGAAGAAACCCGTGGTCCATTTCTTTCGCGC
>JAJFUE010000147.1 GCA_021372575.1 bacterium
AACAGATGCTCGACGACCTGGCCGGCGAAGATGCCGCCCAGTTTGCCGTCTTGCGCCCGCCGCAGCGCCTCGAGGCCGTCCATCTGGTGAACCGTGACGCCGGCCGCGCGCGCCGCTTCGACCATGAGCGGATCGACTTCCGCGCCGAAGCACTCGACGCCGCGTTCGCGCAGCTTGGTCAGCAGTTCCCCGCGGCCGCAGCCGATGTCCAGGACCTGCCCGGGCGCCCCGTCGAAAAGATCGACGTAATGGAACTGCCGGCCGGCGATGTCCTCGACCGTGCCGCGCGTGCGGTTGAGCCCATCGAGCCGCGTCCTGGCCGGGATCGAGTTCATGAGCGGGCCGATGTCGTGCCGCGCAAGAAGCGTTTTCAGATCGGCCTCGTGCCGGCTCGACGCCTGATCCAACCGGTTCACGCCGGCGTCGAGCCGATCGAGTTCCTTCGCGATCGCCGTGAGCGCCGCCACCAGCGACAGGTTCAGCGAGGATTGCTTCTCGCGGATCAGGTCGGCGTAGGGGCGGCTCGCCCAGTGGATCAGCCGCTTGACCGGATCGATGAAGAACCCAAGAAGGCGCCGATGCGAGCGGATGCGGTAGGGGACATCGAGTTGGGCGACCCGCGCCATCTCCTCGGTCGAGGCGCGCAGGCTCGAAATGGCCGAGCCGTCGAGCACTCGGGGCGCGGGCGGCTCGGGCGGGGCTTCGGACTGCGCATGGGCCGGCTCGACGATCTGCGTCCGAATCGATTCCATCACGCCATCGATGTTGTATGGGCCTTCGGGGACCTGAAAGGGAGTCATAACTGAGCCGATCCAGAATTGGCACCCGGCCGGGTTTTCCGCCGCCGAAACGATTATAACCGGTGTCCCTCTCGCGTCCACCTAAATGCGGGAGTGCAAACCCGGAACGCGAAGTGCGGAGTGAAATGTCTCAACATAAATATTGATATATAAATTGATGCATCTGAATTTAATTCCGCACTTCGCATTTCGCATTTCGCACTTGAAGGGTTGCTTTTTTGGGCTTCAGCCGGTAGATTGCCGTGTTAAGAATGCGTCGAACGTGCGGAGAGTAGTCCTCCCATATCGCCGGCATCCTCCCGGGACGCGATCCCGAACACACCACGAAGGAGCCCCCGATGACTTCCCCGAACACCAAACTGAACCAATGGGTCCAGTCCATGGCCGACCTGTGCAAGCCCGATCAGGTCGTCTGGTGCGATGGCTCGAAGGCCGAATTTGATCGACTTAGCGCAGAAATGGTCAAGAGCGGCACGTTCATCAAGCACAATCCCGAGAAACGTCCCGACTGTTACCTCAGCCGGTCCGACCCGGCCGACGTCGCCCGCGTCGAGGAGCGCACGTTCATCTGCTCCAGGCGCAAGGAAGACGCCGGCCCGACCAACAATTGGGCCGACCCCGACGAAATGAAGAAAACCCTGTTCGGGCTTTATGACGGCTCCATGCGCGGCCGGACGATGTATGTCATCCCGTTCAGCATGGGCCCGATCGGCTCGCACATCGCGCAGATCGGCATCGAGCTGACCGACTCGCCCTACGTTGTCGTCAACATGCACATCATGACGCGCGTCGGCACGAAGGTGCTCGAGGTGCTCGGCGCCGACGGCGAGTTCGTCCCGTGCATTCACTCGGTCGGTTACCCGCTTGTCGGCCGCAAGGACGTCCCGTGGCCGTGCAACGAGCAAAAATACATCACGCATTTCCCCGAGGAGCGCACGATCATGTCGTACGGCTCCGGTTACGGCGGCAACGCGCTCCTGGGCAAGAAGTGCTTCTCGCTGCGCATCGCGTCGGTGATGGCGCGCGACGAGGGCTGGATGGCCGAGCACATGATGATCCTGGCGCTGACGAGCCCGAGCGGAAAGAAATATCACATCGCGGGGGCGTTCCCGAGCGCCTGCGGCAAGACCAACCTCGCCATGCTCATCCCGACCATCCCGGGCTGGAAGGCCACGACGATCGGCGACGACATCGCGTGGATGAAATTCGGGGCCGACGGAAGGTTGTATGCCATCAATCCGGAGAACGGCTTCTTCGGCGTCGCCCCCGGCACCAGCAACAGCAGCAACCCGAACGCCATTGCGACCCTCAATTCCAACACGATCTTCACCAACGTCGCGCTGACCGACGACGGCGACATCTGGTGGGAAGAGATGACGAAGGAACCGCCCGAGCACCTGATCGACTGGAAGGGCCAGTCGTGGACGCCCGACTCCGGTCGCGTCAGCTCCCATCCGAACGCCCGTTTCACCGCGCCGGCGCGCCAGTGTCCGGTCATCGACGGCGAGTGGGAAAACCCCAAGGGCGTCGCGATCGACGCGATCGTTTTCGGCGGCCGCCGCGCCCGCACCGTGCCGCTTGTCTATCAGTCACGCAGTTGGCAGCACGGCACGTTCGTCGGCGCCACGATGGCCAGCGAGCGCACCGCCGCCGCCGCCGGCAAGGTCGGCGAGCTGCGCTTCGACCCGATGGCGATGCTCCCGTTCTGCGGTTACCACATGGGCGATTACTTCGGCCACTGGCTGGAGGTCGGCAAGAAGGACGGCGCCAACCTGCCGAAGATCTTCCACGTCGATTGGTTCCGCCGCAGCGAGGAAGACGGCCACTTCCTGTGGCCGGGATTCGGCGAGAACAGCCGCGTCCTCAAGTGGATCGTCGAGCGGCTCGAGGGCACGGCCGACGCCGACGAAACGGCGATCGGTTTCGTCCCGACGGCCGCGGCGCTCGACCTGGACGGCCTGGACCTTGATGCCGAGGACTTGGAAGAGATCCTGAGCGTCGATCCGCAGGCGTGGATCAGCGAGCTGCCGGCGCTGCGCAAGCACCTCGAGCAGTTCGGCGACAAGCTCCCGGCCGAGCTGTGGGCCGAGTTCCACCAGCTCGAAAGCCGCCTCAAGGCCGCCGCGACGGTGTAAACCTCTTTGAGAATCATCATGGGTCCTATAGGTCCTAGAAGTCCTATAGGACCTGTTCTTTTAAATCGCTTGCATCTGTTTCACGCACGCCGTTCAATGGAGTCGGCCATGTTCGGGCTTGATGACTATGAGCGAAACCACAGCCACGCATACCGATTCCATTACTATCCCGATTTTGTATTACCATTTGATCGCGGCGCCGCCGGCCGGCGTCAAATCGAAATCGATTTACATGGAGCCCGAACGCTTTTCGCGCCAGCTTTCGTTGCTCAAGTTTCTCGGCTACCGCGACATCGGTTTCGATGAGTTCACGCACTACCTCGAGGCCAGCGCGCCGCCGCCGGGCCGCCGCGTCATGATCACGTTCGACGACGGCCATGCCGACAACTGCACGGCCGCGATGCCGGTCCTGAAGGAGCACGGCTTCGGCGCGACGATTTTCGTGACGGCCGGCTACATCGGCAAGCGCCTCAACATGCGCATCGGCGGCGAGGCCCCGATCGTCTCGGCCGACCAGATCAGGGAACTCGTCCGCAATGGAATCGATGTTCAATCGCACGGCATGACGCACGCGAACCTCGCCGACATGAGCCTCGACGACGCCCGCCGCGAGATTGTCGATTCCAAGAAGATCCTCGAGGACATCACCGGCCGGCCCGTCGAATACTTTTCGTATCCATACGGCGTGTTCAAGCCGCGGCACATCGAGCTGCTCAAGGAGGCCGGCTACCGCGCCGCCGTCAGCACCGCGCGCGGCAAGACGCATTTTTCCGCCGAGCGCTACTGCCTCAAGCGCATCCCGGTCCACCACGAGCGTTCGCTTTTCGGTTTTGTCCAATACCTTTGGTTCAAATCGTACGATCGCGCGCAGGCCAAGCTCGACCGCCAACGCGAGGGGAAGAAGCCGTGACGCATAATCATCCCCTCAACGTCGTGCGCGTGATCTCGTTCATGAACGTGGGCGGCGTGCAGCGCATGCTACTCAAGACGCTGCCGTATATCGACCGCAGCCGGTTCAACATGCGCGTCTGCGCCACGACGCGCAACGGCGAGATCGGCCGGGAATTACAGCGGCAGGGCATTCCCGTCGATGTCGTGCGCGTGCGCGGCCGCATGAATCCGATCGATCTTTTCAGGCTCGCGCGCTGGCTCAAGGCATCGAAGGCCGACATCGTCCACACACACCAGTACGCCAGCAACATCACCGGCGTGCTGGCGGCGCGCCTGGCCGGCGTTCCCGTCATCGTCAGCCACATCCATGCGACGCATGAATGGCGCGTCCGCTCGCGCGCCTTCGTCGATCGTTTCAACGACCGCTTCCGCGCCGGTTATCTTGCGGTCTCCGAGGCCGTGCGCGATGCGTTCCTCGATGCCACCGGCCTTGGCTGCAAGGACAAGATCAGGGTGCTTTATAACGTTGTCGATTCGGCGCCCGTGAGCCCCGGCGATCCCGCGATCCGCGAAAAATGGGGCATCCCGCCGGACGCGCCTGTCGTCGGCACGGTCGCGCGCATGGTTCCGGTCAAGGCGATCGACGTCCTGATCCGCTCGGCAAAGCTGGTCGTCGCGCGCCGGCCCGAGGTTCGATTCGTGATCGTCGGCAAGGGCAAGTTGCTGGACGAGCTCATCGGCCACGCCGCCGAACTCGGCATCGGGGAAAACGTCGTCTTCACCGGCGAGCAGCTCAACATCGCCGATTATTACGGGATGTTCGACATGTTCGCCCTCAGCTCGCGAAGCGAAGGCCTGGGCAATGTCCTTCTCGAAGCGATGCGTTATGGAAATCCGATTGTCGCCACGCGCGTCGGCGGCGTGCCGGAACTGGTCCGTGATGGAGAAACCGGCATCCTTGTCGAGCCCGAATCGCCGAAAGCGCTCGCCGACGGGATTGAAAAACTTCTGGCCGACCGCGAACTCGCCCGCTCGCTCGCGGCGAACGCCTCCGGGTTTGTCAGGCAATTCAGCCGCGAGTCCTACGTCGAAACGCTCCAGAATTATTACGAGGAGCTTTACGAAAAGGTCCGGTGCCAAAAAGGTTGCGAGTAGCCGTCGCTTCGCCGACCATGGACATAACAGTCCGCGCATGCGCCGTCTTTCAATCAGGACTCAGCACTCAGGACTCAGGACTGCCTGATGTCGTTCACCCTCGAATCCACCGCCCAGTTTCCCGACGCCGAAATGATCGCCCGCGCGTGGGGTTTTGACAAAGTCACGGTCGTTCCGATGCGCCTGCATCACGGCGCGCAGGTCGTGATCCGCCCGTCCGCGGGCCCCGAATGGGTGCTCAAGCATTGCCGCGTCGAGGGCATGAACGAACGCCGGCTCGAGGCGACGCTTGCGGCGCTCGACGCCGCGGGCGCGCGGCTTGATCCCTGTTTCATCCCGACGGTCCGCCGCATGACCGACGGTCGGCGCGTTCTCGATTTCAACGGCAACCTGTTTTACGTGATGGCGCTCGTCGATGGCCGGCGCCCGACCTACCGCCGCGAGCGCGAGCTGGCTCCCGTGCTTTCCGCGCTCGGCAAACTGCACGCGCATGGCGAGGGAGCCGCCGCGGAACTCAGCCGCGCGCTCGGCCAGCCGCTTTCGGTTTCGGTCGAATCGCTTTGGCGCGAACAGATGGAATGGTTCGAGTGGCTCGATTCCAAGCTCAGCCGCCGCACCGAGGATTTGACGCCCACCGGCCGCTTTTTCGCCGCGCGCCACGGCGCGTTCGCCGAGCTCGCGAAGCAGGCCGACGACTGGCTGCGCGGGCGGCTCGGCAAGCTCAAGCGCGTTCAGTGCCCGCTTGTTTTGGCCCATGGCGACAGCTACGAGAACAATTACCTGCTTGCGAAGGACTCATCGCGGATGCCGTGGCTGCTCGACCTCGAGTCGGTGGAGCTTCGGCCGGTGGTCACCGACCTGACCGTTCCGCTCGTTACCTACGGCATGACGCACCGCTGGCCGGCCGACGGGCTGCGCCGAATGCTTGATGTATATGAGCGCGAGCGGACGCTGCTGCCGGTCGAGCGTGACCTGTTGCTTGCGAATCTCATGTTCCCGCGCCAGTGGACGCGCTCGATGCACTGCCTCGTGCGGCGTCGCCCGCGCCAGCGCATGGACTGGGGCACGCTGCGCAACCTGACCGCCTGCATGTTGGCCTTGCCCTCGTATCGCAGGTTCATCGATCAGATCAAATCGGGTTGGTGAGTGATTCGACTGGTGTTGGAATTCCTGTTCGGAGTTCAAACTTCAGTTTGCTCTGAAAAACAATGTCGCTTCGAGCCGAAGCGACCTACTGACCGTGCCGCTCCTGACGGAGCTCGGTCAAAAGATATTGCGGTTTACTACAAACGTGTTGCTCCTGCCGGAGCTCATGTGAATACTGATTTGGATTTGCGATCTTGAATTCGAATGAGATCATGACCGACACCCCGACCATCCTCGTCCTCGATGCTCCTCCGGCTCCCGTCGGCGCCGAGCTCGAAGTCTTCGCCGCGAACGGGACCGCCGTCCGCATCGTCGATGCCGTTTCGCTCGTGCCCGATCAATTCGAATCGGAATTGTCTTATGCCTCCGTTATTCAAACGTGGCATGCCCCGATTGACGCGTCCATCCTTGAGCGCGCGCGCCGCTGCCTGCTTGTTGTGCAATACGGCCCCGGCGGCCCGAGCGCCCCACCGATTGATATGGAAACCGCGCGCCGTCTCGGCATATACGTCACGAGCATTCCGGATTTTGCGACCGACGACTGGGCCGATGAAACGATGCTGCTCATGCTCAAATGCCTGCGCGAGACGCCGGGTCTTCCAGTCCGCTCGCTCGAGGGCCTGCGCCTCGGCCTGATCGGCATGGGCCAGGTCGGCCGCGCAATCGCGCGACGCGCACGCGCATGTTCGATGGAGCTGTGGGGTTACGATCCGTTCGCCGCGCGCGACGTGTTCGACAACGAAGGCGTCCGCAGCGCCCCGCTCGAAGACGTCCTCGGCATCGCCGACATCGTCTCGCTGCATCTGCCGCTCATCGAATCGACCGGAGAACTGATTTCCGCGCCGCAGCTGCGCCTGATGAAAACAGGTTCGATTCTCGCGACGACCGCCGATCCGGCGCTGGTCGATCTCGACGCGCTGGCGGATTCGATGCGCGACGGCCGCCCGGCCGCCGCCGCGTTCGACGACGACTTGATAGCGCGCCTATCGCCCGATCACCCGTTATTAGCCAATCCGAATTTGCATCACGGTCTGCGTCGCGCCGGCACGAGCCGCCAGTGCGCCGAAGCCCTGCGCCGCCGCGCCGCGCAGGTCGTGCTTCACCTGCTGCGCGGCAACCGCCCCGCTCACCTCCAAATCGACCCCGCCTGCCCGCGGCACATTCTGCAACTTGCAGGGCAAGATTGGGAATAGGACCTATAGGTCCCATTCATGATTCGGAATTTCGTTCATCATTCCGAATTCATCAATGATCATTTCTTGAAGATATTCGCCGGCACATCGACCATCACGTAAGACAACACGCGGCGCGGCATGACACCGGTTTCGTTCGGCAGGCGCCGGATCATGTATTTGGCGGCCAGCAGGATCACAAGCGACACGCCGAAGAAGATCGTATAGCGATCGATTTCCATGCCCCACGCGGTCCACTTCATTTTCTTCATCACGTCGAGCGCGCCGCCCCACAGCAGCGGCGACACCCCGAACGACAGGCTGTAAAAGACCTGGATTGTCGAGAGCGCCAACACCGGGAATTTTTTCGGCGCGCTGTTCAGATACATCCGCTGGTTTGAAATGTGGAACCCGTTGAAGCCGAGGCCGAACAGCGTGTAGAACGCGCCGAGCAGCCACGGGTTGGCCGGGATCACGCCGAGCGTCAGGACGAACCAGAACGCAAGCAGCACAAGCAGCACGCGCGTCGCCAGCGACATGATCGGCCGCGAACCGAACCGGTCCGCCAGCAGGCCCCACGGCCACGCGCTCAGCACGACCGCCATCAGCGTCGCCGCATTGAAGAACAGGATCGTGTTCTCGGAGAACTTGAGTTTATCCCTCAACATGACCGTCGTGTAGAGCCGGAACGCGCCGATGCTCAGGTAAAACAGGATCGTGACGATGATCTGCTTGCGGAATCCTTTTTCCGCCCACACGCGCGGCATCCACTTGATCACCGGTTCGGCGATGGGCTTGCCCGGCAGCGGCGGCGGCGAATCGACCTTCCGCAAAAACACGATGCTGACCCAGCCGGCGATGGCGCTCACGACGAAAATGATGCCGTACTGCGGGTCGGTCAAATCGTGCTTCATGAGCACGAGCCCCCAGCACAGCAGCATCGCCGCCGCGCTCAGGTTCGAGGTCAGTTGCTCGAGCGAAAAGTAGCGGCCGCGCCACTGCGGCGCGATGAGCGTGCGGACCCACGGCTGGTAGGCCGTTGTCGCCACCCCGCGCAGCAGGCTCCAGACGATCATGCACGCCATCGTGATCGTGAGCAGCATGACGTGGTTGTCCGGCGTACTCAGGAACGGCAATATGCAGACGACCATCAGGACGACGGTGCGGCTCGTCCAGCCGGCCAGCAGCAGCCGGCGGAAACCGATGTATTCGACGCGCGTCGCCATGACGAGCTGCATCGTCGCCATCAGCCACATCATCGCCGACAGCGTTCCCTTGTAAATTTCGGGCGCATTCCAGCGTTGCAGCAGCAGCACCATCGGCGTATCGGTCACGATGTTGTAGCTGACGGCGTTGAAAATCTGGAACCACAGCAGCGGCACAACGGCCGGAACGGCTTTGAAGATGGACGTGGTCTGCGGTCTCTCCGCGGTGTGCGTGCTGACGTTCATCCGTTCGTGCCCGTGCTCGTTATCGTCATCGTAATCGAAAACTCTCGCGCCCGCTTGTCCCTCGCTTACGCTCGGGCTACTGCATTGAATGCCGCGTTCGGCGACCGCGGCCTACCGGGATGGGTGATCAGCAACCCCGCTCGCGTGTCATTTTCATTCAAGCTCCGACCCGGCGATTACTTCTTAAATATCTGCGCCGGTGCGTCGAAGATCACGTAGGAGAGGACTTGGCGGGGCTTGACGTCATCCTTGTTCGGCAGGCGCCGGATCATCCATTTGGCGCTGATCATCATCAGCGCCGAGATGGCGTAGAAGATCGTGTAGCGATCGATCGGGAAGCCGGCAACCGTCCAATGCACGCCTTTCATCATGTCGAGCACGCCGCCCCAGATGATCGGGCCGATGCCCATCGAGAGGCTGAAGAAAACCTGCATCGTCGAGATCCCCAGGACGGGAAAATTCTTGGGAGCGATGTTCAGCGCCAGCCGCTGGTTGGAAATATGGAAACCGTTGTAGCCGATCCCGTAAAGCATGAAGCAGACGCCAAGCAGGATCGGGTTGGCCGGAATGATCCGCAGCGTGATGAAGAACCAGATGACGAGCAGCGCCATGAGGACGCGCGTGGCCAGCGACATGATCGGCCGCGAGCCGAACCGGTCGGCCAGGATCCCCCAGAACCACGCGCTCAGCACGATCGCCGCCAGGTTGAAGCCGTCGATGAAGTAGATCGTCTTCTCGGGCAGGTTGATGTTTTCCTTGAGCAGCAGCTTGGTGTAGAGCGGGAATGCGCCGATCGTCAGGTAAAAGCAGATCGCCGTCAGCATCTGGTGGCGGAAAATCTTCTCCGCCCACACGCGCGGCATCCATTTGAAAATCGGCTCGATTCTCTTCGGCCGGTCCGGCAGCGGCTCCGGCGCATCCACCTTCCTCAGGAAGAAGATGCTCACCCAGCCGGCGATGCAGCTGATGACGAGCAGGTAGCCGTACTGGAAGTCGCTCAGGTCGCGCTTGATCATCACGAACCCGCAGAAGAACAGCATCAGCGCCGTGCTCAGGTTGCACACCGACTGCTCGAGCGAGAAATATCTTCCGCGCCACTGTGGGCTGATCAGCGTGCGGATCCACGGCCAATACCCGGTGTTCGCCACGCCGCGCAGGAAGCTGTAGAGCGTCATGCAGATCATCGTCGTCCACAGCAGCGACGTGTGGCTCATGTGGCCGCTCACGAACGGCAGCACGCACACGACCATCAGGATCATCGTGCGCGCCGTCCATCCGGCCAGCAGGAGCCGCCGGAAGCCGATGTATTCGACGCGCGGCGCCATGTAAAGCTGCATCGCCGACAGCAGCCACATCGTCGCCATCAGCGACCCCGTGTAGAGCTTGCTCGCGCCCCAGCGCTGCACGAGCAGGATCATCGGCGTGGACATGACGATGTTGAAGCTGACGGCGTTGAAAACGTTGAACCCGACCAGATTCTTGACAGCCGGAACAGCCTTGAAAATTGATTGTGATTGTGGAATTTCGGTCGTGGTTTGCGTGCTACTGCTCATGGATTCCCGGTTTCGTCCAATGCTCCCAGCAGGCCCTATAGGCCCCAAAAGACCTATGCACCCTGCCTTCTGTATTTCAGCCCTTCCCTGACAAGCTGTTCAACCGTTGCGTCGTTGCCGATCGCTTCAATCGCCAGCATGATCGCGCGCCGTGCCTGCGCCGGCTTGACGTCGAGCGCCTCGAGCGCCGCGACCGCGTCGCGCGCCGCCTCGCCGGTCGGACCCGGTTCGTTGACGGTTTCCGTTCGAGCTTCGGCGGGAAGTTCGGCCGCAAGCTTTTCCGCGCGGCCCTTGAGCTCGAGCACCAGTTTCTCGGCCATTTTCTGGCCGATGCCCTTGATTTTCTTGAACCGCGCGACATCGCCGAGCATCGCCGCCTGGATGATTTC
Source organism: bacterium (assembly GCA_021372575.1). GTDB lineage: Bacteria > Sumerlaeota > Sumerlaeia > MVZB01 > MVZB01 > JAJFUE01. The sequence goes on from JAJFUE010000147.1 coordinate 10,693, forward strand.
GCCGACGCTCAGGCTTGACAGCAGCGTCAGCGCCAGCGCCGGCCCGACCCCCGGCACTTCCATGATCTCGTCGAACGCCGCGCGCTCGTAAATCTGCGCGAAACCGAAAAGCCGCAGCGCGTCCTCGCGCACGTACGTGCGCACCCAAAGCCGCACCTCGCCATTGTTCGCCGCGTTTTCGGCCGTTTGCGCGGTCACGGTCACGCCATAGCCGACGCCGCCCACGCCGACAACCAGATGGTTGCCGTTGCGCGCCAGAAGCTGTCCGTGGAGAAATTCGATCATTGCTGGACCGCGACCCGTATCCGCCGCATGGCGGACGGCTGATTCAGCCTAACAATTTCCCATGAATCACGGTCTTTGGCCAGATAAATCACGGAGGGCTTATTCTTTGCGCCATGAGCCGCGTGTGTCGCGGCGCATTTCGATGGTGGTGTTATTGCCCGTTTCGCCGCTTGTGGAGGGGACGCGCGGCGACGTCTCCGCCGCGCCGAACAGCGCCAGCAGGCGTCCCAACACGCGCCGGATGCCCCAGATCAAGATCCCGAAAAAGCTGACGGCCAGCACGAACATCCCGGCAACCGAGGCAACCAGGACGCCGATGATCAAAGCCGGCAACCCGCCCAGCCTGAATGACCGTCCGCGCGTGGAACCCGTGATGAATTGCATCATTCCATCCCTTCACACACCCATCAATCTTATCACACCGCGATGGTGTTTGCCATCTCCTCCCATCGTGCTCGTGCTCCAAACCTGGCGCAACCCGATTGCGCCGCGTGGACATAAGGCGATTGCATTCGACCTTGAAGTGCATGTGGTTTGTGCGCATTTTACATTCAATCTGACGCCTTACGGCGTAATCGCCATCGAAAACTTCATTGAACATCCAATGGCCGGCGAGGGCGCCGGCCTTATGTCGTTCTGTGTGGGACCGCCCGGGCTATTGCAATTCCAGTTTCTTGACGGCGTCGTGGAGCTTGCTGTTGGAGGTGTGCGTGTAGATCTGGGTCGAGGCGATCGAGGCGTGGCCCATCAGGGCCTGGATTTCGATCAGATCCACGTCGCTGGCGTGCAGCATGGTGGCGAACGTGTGGCGCAGCTTGTGCGGGCTGATGCCGTCCTTGAAGATCCCCGACTTGAGCGCGTGGGTGCGGACGATTTTCTCGATCATGCGGCCGGTGAGGCGGTCGCCGTATTTGTTCAGGAACAGCGCCTGGCAATCGCTGAGCGGGCGCGCCTGCAGGTAGCGGTTCAGCGCGTCGATCACGATCTGGTTGAGCGGCGCGATCCGTTCCTTGCGGCCCTTGCCCATGATGCGCAGCGTCTGGTGCGTGAGGTTCAGGTCTCCGAGATCGATGCCGACGACTTCCGACAGGCGCATGCCGGTGAAGACGAGGGCCGTCATGATGGCGCGGTCGCGCAGGCCCTGGGTCGAGTCCGCGGCGGGCGACTCGAGCAGGCGCACGACCTCCTGCGGAACGAGGTAGATCGGCAGGCGCTTGGGCTGCTTGGGCGTGCGCAGGCGCGCGGCCGGGGACTGTTCGATGGCGCCGCGCTCGACGGCGAAATCGAAGAAGCCGCGGATCGAGGAAATCATGCGCGCGAGCGTGGTCGATTTGCACGCGCGGTCGAGCTGCATGTGGTTGAGGTATTCGCGGATGGCCTCGACGCCGACCTGGTCGGGCCGGGGCGTGCGGCCGTGAAGGACGGTCAGGTATTCGCCCAGCCGTTCGAGGTCGTAGATGTAGGCGCGGCGCGTGCGCTCGGCAAGGTTGCGCTCGACGCGCAGCCACTGCTCGAACTGGGCAAGCAAGTCATGATATGAAACGGCCATCGCGCACCTCGCGTCAGTTATATCCGGCAAAACATGAAATATGAAAGATGAAAGATGAAATGAGAAATACTCATGGTGGCCTGGCGTAAATGATCGGACACTCGGCCCTTCTTTACAGGTTTGCGGCGAAGAATGCTTAAAAATTTGTCCGCACTCGGGCACGTGGGTTATTCTTGATTATTGTTCGATCCAATTTTTCGACACGAGCCTCACGGGAAGAAGGGGGACGCGGCCATGACGTTTCTGTCCAGGGAACAGCTTGAGCGGATGGGTTTCAAATCGCTCGGCGAAGACGTGAAGGTTTCCGACAAGGCCTCGATCTATAACGCGGCGAACATCTCGATCGGCGACCACAGCCGCGTCGATGATTTCAGCATCCTGTCGGCCGGGACGGGCGGGATCTCGATCGGGCGCTACTGCCACGTGGCGTGCCACAGCACGCTGATCGGCAAGGCGCCGATCGTGCTCGAGGATTACGTCGCGCTGTCGGCGCACGTGGCGATTTTTTCGAGCACCGACGACTTCAGCGGGCGGGCGATGGCGAACCCGACGCTGCCGGAGGAGGTGCGCCACGTCATTCATGGCAACGTGACCCTGCACAGGTTCTCGGCGATCGGCGCGAACTCGGTGATCCTGCCGGGGGTCGATATGGGCGAGGGGGCGGCGCTGGGGGCGCTCAGCCTGGCGCGGGCCAGCCTGGAGCCGTTCGGCATTTACGTCGGCGCGCCGGCGCGCAAGGTATCCGAACGCAAGCGCGACCTGCTCGAGGTGGAGAAGCAATTCAGATCCATGCTCATGGCCAGGACGGCGTAGAGGCGCGTGGATCGTGGATCGTGAATGGTGGATGGTGGATGACCGCCATGCATGTGTTTGTTTGGGGCGTTTTTTTGTCGATCATTTCTGAAGAAAAATCACGATTCGCAATCCACCGTTGTGCGGCCAAGAAACTCCCCGTCCATTTCATCAATTACCTCACTCCCAAATCAGGGAAATGCTGATAGCCGCGCAGGGCGGTTATCGATGAAAATGTCTGCCAGAATAAAAGATAGATAAATCCGTAACGCGCAGTTTTACGGCATTGTCGATCGAAGCTGTGGCCGTTGCAGCCGTTGATCATCCATTCCGCCTTTCAAGACCGGACAGCAGCTTCGATTTCAGGCCCGCTCAGGCGATCCGGAGAAAACGGGTCGTTTGGGAGATGGGCGAAGTCCAAGCTATTTTCGAGGCGAACCCATGAAAGCTTTAGTTGCATCGGACCTGGCGATCCTGGGCGGTCCGCCGGCATTCGACGAGCCGTTGCACGTCGGCCGGCCCAACATCGGCGACCGCAGGATGTTCCTTGGCCTCATCGAGGACATGCTTGACCGGCGCTGGCTCACGAACAACGGGCCTTACGTGGCGCGGTTCGAGGCGCAGGTGGCCGAGTACCTGGGCGTGCGCCACTGCATCGCGATGTGCAACGGCACGGTGGCGCTCGAGATCGCGATCCGCGCGCTCGAACTAAAGGGCGAAGTGATCGTGCCGTCGTTCACGTTCATCGCGACGGCGCACGCGCTGCAGTGGCAGGAGATCACGCCCGTTTTTTGCGACATCGATCCCCAAACGCACACGATCGATCCCGACCGCGTGGAGGAACTGATCACGCCGAGAACGAGCGGCATCATCGGGGTTCACCTGTGGGGGCATCCCTGTGCCGTGCGAAGGCTTGACGAGATCACCCGGCGGCGGCGGCTTACATTAATGTATGACGCGTCGCACGCGTTCGGATGCCGGGTGGGGGGGATCAAGGTCGGCAACTTCGGCCGGGCCGAGGTGTTCAGTTTCCACGCGACGAAATTCATGAACTGCCTCGAGGGGGGCGCGGTCGTCACGAACGACGACGCGCTCGCGCGCAAGATCCGCCTGATGAAGAACTTCGGGTTCAGCGGCTACGACAACGTCGTTTACATCGGCACGAACGGCAAGATGAACGAGGCGTCGGCGGCGATGGGGCTGACGAACCTGGCTTCGATCGACGCGTTTATCGCGGCCAACCGGCGCAACCAGCACCATTACGCGACGGGGCTGGCGGGCCTGCCCGGCGTGCGGCTCATGCCGTGCGATCCGCGCGAAACCGTCAACGCGCAGTACGTGGTTGCCGAGATCGACGCGCGCGAATGCCCGCTCGGCCGCGACGAAGTGCTTGCCGCGCTGCACGCCGAGAACGTGCTGGCGCGCCGTTACTTCTGGCCGGGCTGCCACCGCATGGAGCCGTACCGCTCGTATTTCCCGCATGCCTCGCTGATGCTGCCGCGGACCGAGGAAGTGGCCGGCCGCGTGCTGGTGCTGCCGAACGGATCGAGCATCGGGCCCGATGAAATCGGCATCATCTGCGCGATCGTGAGGAGCGCGCTCGGCCAGGCCGACTTGGTGCGGGGCGCGCTGACGCGCAAGGCGGCGTGAAAGAAATGAGAGATGAAAGATGAAAGATGAAAGATGAAAACGTAATTGGGAGATTCGATTACGATTACGATTACGAGCACGAGCACGAGCACGAAATAAGCCGCACAATGGGTAATCTCAAGCAACAGACCATCCATGCGCTCAAGTGGAACTTCGTCGGCACGGCGTCGATGCAGGCGATCCATTTCGTTATTTCAGTCGTGCTGGCGCGGCTGCTGATGCCGGCCGAATTCGGCCTGATCGCGATGTTGAGCCTGTTCATGGCGCTGGCGAGCTCGATGCTCGATTGCGGGTTCGGCTCGGCGCTGATCCAGAAGCTCGACGCCGGCCGGCGCGACATGACGACCGTGTTTTATTTCAACATCGCGATGTCGGCCGTGATGTTCGGGACGATGTGGGCCGCGGCCCCCGCGATCGCCGGGTTTTTCGGCGAGCCGGCGCTCGTCGGGCTCACGCGCTTCCTCGGGATCAACCTGATCATCAACGCGTTCGGGCTCGTACAGGGGACGCTGCTGACGAAGGCGCTCGACTTCAAGACGCAGTCGATCGTGGCCGTCATCGGGATGATCGTTTCCGGCACGGTCGGCGTGGGGCTGGCGCTGCGCGGGTTCGGCGTGTGGGCGCTGGCCGCGCAGTCGGTCACGGCCAACAGCGTGCGCGTGCTCCTTTACTGGCGCATGAATCCGTGGCGGCCAGCCTGGACGTTCAGCTTCAGCTCGCTCAGGACGATGTTCCCGTACGGGTCGCGGCTGCTCCTTTCGGGGATGCTGAACACGGTGTTCGAGAACGCGTATCCGCTCCTGATCGGCAAGCTTTACAACAAGACCGACCTCGGCTTTTATGCGCGCGCCAGCACCACGCAGCGCATGCCGGCGGGGATTCTCACGACGATCCTGGCGCAGGTGGCGTTCCCCGCGTTCGCGACGATCCAGAACGACCGGCCGCGGCTCAAGGCCGCGTACCGCAAGACGATCGTGCTGGCGTGCTTCCTGGCGTTTCCACTGATGCTGGGGCTGGCCGCGGTGGCGCGGCCGCTGTTCCTGATCGTGTTCACGGCGAAGTGGGAGGCGAGCATCGTCTATTTCCAGGCGCTGTGCCTGGTCGGGATGCTGATGCCGCTGCAGGCGCTGAACCTGAACGTCCTGATGGCAGTCGGCCGCTCGGATATTTTCTTCCGCCTCGAGGTCCTCAAGAAGATCATCATCGTCGCGGCGATCGTGGCCACGTGCCCGTTTGGAATCATGGCGATGGTGTGGGGGCAGGTTGTGACGGCGATACTGTGCCTGGCGGTCAACACGCGCTACTCCGGGGTGATGATCGACTACCCGCTGCGCGCGCAGCTGCGCGACGTCGCGCCGAGCTTCCTGCTTGCCGGCGCGATGGCGATTGCCGTCGGCTTGATCGGACTGGGCGCCCGCGATCACCTGTGGACGGTGCTGACGGCGCAGGTCCTGGTTGGAATCGTTTTTTACGCCATCGGGAGCGCCGTGTTCGGGCTCGGGCCGTATGCCGAGCTCAAGAAAATGGCGTCGGGCCGATTTGCGACATTCAAGCAAATGGCTGCCGGATCATGATCCATCACCTGCTGCCAGGCCGCGTCGAGCACCACATCCCGGCGATGATCCGGTATTTCACGCGCATTCACGAGCGGCTGTGCACGCCCGGCGGCGAGCCGGTGTTCGTGTTCTACGGCGCCTCGGCGGCGCAGCTCGAAAAATACCGCACGCTCGTTCCGGAAGGGTGGCGCGCGATCGATATCGACAAGGGCCGGCTGCCGCTGTTCCGTTACATCTGGAATTTTGACGCGGCCGACGCGCTGATCCTGCACAGCGCGTTTTATCCGTGGCTGTGGTTTTTCCTGCTGGCCCGGCCGAGGCTGTGGCCGCGCGTGGCGTGGATCATGTGGGGCGCCGACATTTATGGCCGCGACTCGTTGCGCGGGCGCATTTACCGGCGGGTCAAGGGGATTGTCGTCAAGCGGCTCGCGGGCGTGTCGGCGCTCGTGCCGGGCGACTTCGACGACCTGCAGCGCCTCATCGGACCGTGCCGCAATTACGTGCGCGCGTTTTATTCGCCCGACTACGGCGAGGTGATCGAGCGCGCCCCGTCCGACGGCACGACGCGGATCATTCTCGGGAACTCGGGGTGGGAGCAATCGAATCACATTCCGGCGCTCGAGTGGCTCGGGCGGTTCCGCGACAAGCCGATCGAGGTCGTGTGCCCGCTCGGCTACCCGCCGGAATCGGCCTACAAAACCGAGGTCATCGAGGCCGGCCGCAGGATCCTCGGCGAGCGGTTCCGGCCGATCGCCGGGATGCTCGACTGGGACGCGTATCACGCGTTGCTGGCCACGTGCGACGTCCTGGTGCTGAACAACACGACGCAGCAGGGGCTCGGCAACCTGTATTACATGCTGCGCGCGGGAGCGAAGGTGTATGTGCGCGGCGACTCGGCGACGTTCCGGATGCTCGCGGAGATGGGGTTCAAGATCAACGACACGCGCGACATCGAGCGCATTCCGTTCGAGGAACTCATCGCGAATTCCGGCGAGGTCGCCGACCTCAACCGGCGCTGCTTCGAGCAGCACCTTTCGACCGAGGCCAGCATCGGCAACTGGCTGGCGCTCATGAAAAAGATCAGCGTCGCGCGCCTGGCGGCCTGAGCGGATATCAACATGGCGACTCCACGTCAAACCAGGGCCGGCGTCTCCGTGATCATCCCGGTCTATAACGCGGCGCCGCTGATCGCCCGCGCGATCAAAAGCGCCCTGAACCAGGAACTTTCGCCGCGCGAGGTGATCGTGATCGACGACGGCTCGACCGACGGCACGGCGGACATCGTGCGGTCGTTCGGCGACCGCGTCAGGTTTATTTCGCAGGCGAACCAGGGGCAGGGGGCGGCGCGCAACGCCGGGCTGGGCATCGCCAACGGCGAGTTCATCGCGTTCCTCGACGCCGACGATTACTGGGCACCGGGGTTCCTGCGCAAGTGCGTGGAGTTCCTGGGCGCGCACCAGGACGCGATCGCGGTCAGCACGGGGATCATCGTGAGGTTGTGGGGCAAGCCCGAGCGGCGCTGGCCGCCGCCGGGAGCGCCGACCGGCGCCAATTCGCCGTTTGGCGCGCGCGTGCTGGAGAACTTCTTCGATTTCTGGGCCGAGCACGACCACATGCGCACCGGCGCGGCCGTGATCCGGCGCGAGGCGATCGACCGCGCCGGGTTCCAGCGCGCCGACCTGCGCATCAGCCAGGACCTTGAATACTGGGCTTACCTTGCGACGTGGGGGAAGTGGGGCCTCATCCCGGATCACCTGTGGATCGGCGACGCGACGATGGCGGCGGCCGCGCAGGGGTGGAGCAGCAAATACCGCGAGCGGCGGCGGCTGTGCCCCACGATCGAGGAGTGGGAATCGCGCATCGTCCCGCGCCTCGCCCCGGAGCAGAGACGCGGTTTCGAACGGGTTCGCGGGCGCGTGGCGGCGCATTTCGCGCTGAGCCGGATCAAATCCGGGGCGCCGGCCGACGCGTGGTGGATCGTGAGGCAATACGGCCCCGAGATGCCGCGCAACTGGTCCACGCGGCTGATGCGCTGGGGAAACAGGAGCGGCTACCCCGGCCGCAAGGTCGCCGAATTGCTCATCAACCTGCGCGAGCGTTACAAGGCGATAAGGATCGGCTCGCACGCGCACGGCCGGGTCGCCACGCACGCGGGTTAGATATGTCCGTTCGTGCTCGTGCTCGTAATCCTAAGCTGGCGTAGCCAGAACCAAGCTATTGCATACCGTCCGGCTGTTTCTTGCCCGGCGAATTCAGCCGAGACCCGGCAGGGGTGACACGGATTTGTATCGCTCCGTTGTGCCGCCCCTTGCCGGGGCTGGGCGTTCAACCGGGGACTCGCTACTGTACCGCTCCCCCGGAGCTGGCTGGCTTGCCTGAATCGAACGAGGGACTGACTGAGGCGGGCGATTCGATTACGATTACGATTACGATTACGAGCACGAGCACGACGAAACCGGGGGCAGGGACATGAAAGTCCTGTGGGTCAATCCTTCGTTCCTCGATTACCGCGTGCCGGTATATGCGGCGCTCAATGAGCGGCTGCGCGGCGGGCTGTGCGTGGTGTATTCGAAGGACCGCACGCCGGAACGCGTGGTTCGCAAGATCGAGTCGGCGATCGGCGGCAACGCCGTTGGCCTGACGGGCGAACACCGGTTTGAATTCGGCCGGCGGCAGCCGTGGGCGAATTCGTTCCTGCGCGTGCCGTACCAGCCCGGCCTGATGCGCACGCTGATGAGCATCGAGGCCGACGCCGTGATCGCGGAGGGATTCTTCCAGTGGGCGCCGGCGGCGCTGATCAAGAGCGTCGTTCAGAAGCTTCCGTTCGTCGTCGCCTACGAGCGCACGCATCACACCGAGCGCAACTGCCCGCGGTGGCGCACGGCGTACCGCAGGCGCATCGTGCGCATGACCGACGCGATGCTGTGCAGCGGGACGGAGTGCTCGCTGTACAGCCAAAGCCTCGGCATGCCGGCCGGGCGCATCGTATGCGGGCACATGTGCGCCGAGACCGACGGCATCGCACGGCGCGCGCGGGCCATTTCGGACGAACGCCGCGGGGACATCCGCGCACTGCTCGGCATCGAAGGCGTCGCATTCCTGTTTGCGGGCCGGCTGATCGAGCTCAAGGGGCTGCGCCAGCTTCTCGAGTGCTGGCTTCGGTTCGAGCAGGCATGGCCCGGCGCCGGCACGCTCCTGCTGGCGGGCGACGGACCGATGCGACCCGAACTCGAGTGCCTCGTGGCGCGCGCGCGCAACGTCCGGTTGTTGGGGCACATCGATTACGACGAGCTCGCGGCATATTACGCCGCGGCCGACGTGTTTGTATTCCCCACGCTCGAGGACAACGGCGCGCTCGTGGTTCCCGAGGCGATGGCGTGCGGGCTGCCGATCCTGTGTTCGAAATACAACGGCATGCACGACGAATTGATCGAGGACGGCGTGAACGGATGGGTATTCGATCCACTGAATGCGGACGATTTCTACGACCGGCTGCGCGTTTGCGCGGCCCACGCAAGCCGGTTGGCGGACATGGGCCAGCGCTCGCAGGAGATCATTCAGGATTATACGCCCGCCAGGGCCGCCGAGTCGGTCGTGGAGGGTTGCCTGATCGCCATCGAGCACCGGCGTGGCAGGAGGCCGACGATCGATTATTCGATCCGCCGGCCGATCGAACGGGTTTAGTTTTCGATTACGATTGCGAGCACAAACAGATAGGCAGACGAAAATGCTGATCGTCAATGCCGATGACCTGGGGCTGGACAGCCGCACCAACGCCGCGATCATCGCGAGCCTGGAGCGGCAGTGCTGCTCGAGCGCGACGCTGATGGCGAACATGGATGGGTTCGAGGATGCGTGCGAGCTTGTGCACGAGCGCGGCCTGCTCGAACACGTCGGGATCCACGTCAACCTGAGCAACGGCGTTCCGCTCACCGGGGCGATCAGGCGCATGCCGCGTTTTTGCGACGGGGACGGCCGGTTCCGGCTCCTGCGCGGCGAACGCGTGCTGCGCCTGAGCGCCGAAGAGCGCGCCGCCGCGGCCGCGGAAATCCGCGCGCAGATCGGCCGGCTGAAAGCCAATCGCATCGGGATCACGCATCTGGATTCGCACAAGAACCTGCACGAAGAAATCGGGATTTTCGGGATCGTCACGGCGCTCGCGATCGAAGCGGGAATCCCATACGTGCGCCGGTTCCGCAACATCGGCTGGATGACGTCGGCCATCAAAAGCGCCTACCGCTCGATGCTCAACCAGCGGCTCGAGCGGCTTGGCCTCACGCGCACGCGGTACTTCGGGTCGATCGCCGACTACCGCTACGAGTGCGCCCGCGGCAACGGCGAGCGGCTTGGCGACTCGTGCGAAGTCATGATCCACCCATGCCTCGACCGCGACGGCAACATCATTGACAGGCTCACGCGCTGGCCGCTGGCCGAGCTGGCCCGCCAGTATGATTACCCCGGCACGACGATTTCGTTCAGCGGACACCGCTACCGGTCCCCGTCGGCCACGGAGCGCCCGTCCTCCGGTTGCGAAAAGGAACGGGCCAAGGTGGATGAATCGAAGCAACGGCTGCTCGGCCCGGTGCGGATCGACAGCCTGGACATGCCGGAGGCGCTGGCGCGGCTCGACGAGATGCTTGCCGGAACCGAGCGCCGCTATGTCTCGTTCTGTGACGCGAACCTGTTCGTGCAGGCGCACCGCGATCCGATCTTCGCCGAGGTGCTGAACCGCTCCGGGATGACGTTCGCCGACGGGGTGCTGATGACGATCCTGGCGCGGTTGATCGGCAAGCCGCTGCCGCGGCGGCTGCCCGGGCCGTCGTTCATGCTGGCCGTTTGCAATCACGGCATCAAGCGCGGCTACCGGCATTTCTTTTTCGGCGGGGCCGAAGGGGTGGCGCAGGACCTCGAGAAGAAACTGACCGAAAAATACCCCGGGCTGATCGTGGCCGGTGTTTATACGCCGCCGTTCCGGCCGCTGACGGCGGATGAAGAAGAGGATCTGCGCCGGCGGGTTCGCGAGGCGCGGCCGGACCTGGTCTGGGTCGGCCTGGGCGGACCCAAGCAGGTGTTCTGGATGGCCGATCACCTGGCTGCACTGGACGCGCCGGTGATGCTCGGCGTCGGCGCGGCGTTCGATTTCCACACGGGGCGGGTGCCGTGGGCGCCGCGCTGGATCCGCACGATCGGGATGGAATGGGCATACCGGATGGCGACCGGCGGCCGGCGCGTGTTCCGGCGCAACCTCGAATGCGTCCCGCAGGCGTTCCTGCTGATGATGCGCGAGGTGTGGCGGACGAGGTTGTAGTGCTGAGTGCTGAGTCCTGAGTGCTGAGTCTTTAGTTCTTAATGTGGATGGGCAAATAAACTCAGGACTCAGGCCATTCTGGGAGTGGCTGCCATGACGAACCGCATCCAAATCGTCCGGCACCGATATGGAAGCATTCGCGCGATCGATTCGCACGGGACGTTTCACCACTTTCTATTGAATGATGCCATGCAGCGCTACCGCGCGATTGTCGGCGCCGAGCGTCTTGGACGCGTTCTCGGGATATGTTGCAAGCCGTGGGAGATCGAAATCCTGGCCCAAATGCCGTTCGATGACATTGTTCTCACGGGGATCACGGATTACGAACAGAGCATGCGGCGGCTCTGCGAGATGGACAGCCGCATTTCGTTCCACAAACAGAACGCCGAGTGCCTTGATTTCGCCACGCAGAGCTTCGATTTGGTCTATTGCAAGGAGGGGCTGCATCATCTGGCGCGTCCGATCCTGGGTTTCTACGAGATGCTGCGGGTTTGCCGGCGCGGGGCGATTTTCATCGAGCCCAACCACACCTGGGTCAATCGCCTGCTGCAATCTGCCGGGTTTTCGTCGTCGTATGAACACCATCAGGTCAACATGGGCCGCCGGGATAATTTTGTTTTCCGGTTCTCGCCCGATATGTTGGTAAAATTGCTAAACAGCTATTATCTCGATTCGGGCTATCGGCTTGAACTTCGAATGGGGTGGTTGTCGTCGCGCTACCTGTGCGACACGTCGAATTTTATGCGTCGGCTGTGGAGTCTTGCCGGTTGGACGGCCGGCTGCCTGCCGGGGTCGCGGGGCAATTTCATGACCGCCATCGTGATCCCGGGCAAGAGCCTGCCGGCCGATCCGCTCAGTTACGCTTCCTTGGTCAGGTCGGCTGAAACGAGTGAATACCATGGCTAGCCAGTATGACGAAAACGAACCGCGTCCGGGCCCGTGGGCGAATCCGCCGGGCGGCTACGAAATCGTGGATGAAAGCGAGGGCGGCGGCGAGGCGGGCTTGCTTCAACACCTGGGGCGGCTGTGGCGGCGCCGGTGGCTGATCCTCGCGATCCTCATCCCGTGCTGCGCCGCGAGCGTGTACCTGGCGCGGCTCGCCGGGCCGACGTTCATCGCGACGGCCCGGCTGAGGCTCGGCGCGCAGACGCCCAAGGTTGCGCCGTTTCAGCCGGCGGAGGATCGCACCGACGCGCGGATCGAGAACCTCGTCCAGACGCAGGTCAACATTTTCCAGAACCGCACGATCGCCGCGCAGGTGGTCGATGAGCTCGGCTATAAACCGGAGCCGTCACGTTGGCCGAGGTTGAAGGCAAGAGTCTCGGACAAACTGTTCGGGCGGGACCGCCAGGCCGGGACGGTCGATCCGCAGATCGCGCGCGAGCAGGCGATCGACTCGTTCATGATGGGGCTGACGGTCGTGCCGATCGCCGAGACGCAGATCTTCGAGGCGCGTTACAACTCGCAGGATCCGGACTTCAGCGCGCGGGCCCTGAACGCGCTTTGCGAGGCTTACCTCAAGAACGATTTCCAGACCAAGTCCGCGTCGTATTCGGAGGCGCGGCGCTGGTTGCAGGAAAAAATGACTGAGGTCAAGGCCAGCCTCGCGCGCTCGGAGGAGGCGCTCTACAAATACACGGGCGCCGACGGCGCGCAGTTCATGACGCTGTCGGACGGCGGCCTGCAATACCTGAAGGAAATGGACGAACTGCGGCTCAAGATCGCCGCGCTCGAGGACGAGTTCACGAAGCGCAAGGCCGACCGCGACCGGCTCACAGCGGGGGCTTTGCCGGACGATACGCCGGGGGCCGGCGGAACGTCGGTCGCAAGCCAGCTGCGCGCGCAACTGGCGGCGGCCGACATCGAGCTGGAAAAGGTGAAGCAGACGCTTGGGCCGATGGACTCGAGCTACAAGAACGCGGCCGCCGCGCGCGACCGCCTTGCCTCGCAATTCAGCGCCGAGAAGAACAGGCTGTTGCAGGTCGCGAACCTGCAGTTCAAGCAGACGCAGGAGCAGCTCGCCGGGTTGCGCAAGGATTACGACGAGCGGCAGAAGCGGATCATCGCGCTGCAGCAGAGGCTTTCGGGCTACAACACGCTCAAGCGCGAGGCCGATCTGAACCGCGAAACCTACAACAACCTGAGGCAGAAATGGCAGGAGATCGGGATCGGGCAAAGCATCCAGCCCGCCGACGCGGTGATCCTGCAGCGCGCCGAGAGGCCGCTCACGCCGATCTTTCGCGACCGCAACCGGATCCTGCTTTACGGGCTGCTCATCGGCGTGTGCCTGAGCTTCGGCGCGGCGATCCTCGCCGACCGGTTCGACGCCACGATCAAGGACGGCGACGAGGTGTGGCGGCTGAGCCGGCTCGAGACGCTGGGCGCGATCCCGGCGATTGCGAAGCCGGTGCGCTCGGGCCTGCTCATGCACGAGAAGCCCGGCTCGGCGGCGGCCGACAGCATTCGCACGCTGCGCGGCTCGATCGAGTTCATGTGCGGCGGCCATCCGCCGAAGACGCTGCTCGTGACAAGCGCCTCGCGCGGCGACGGCAAATCGACGGTGGCCGCCAACATCGCGATCTCGCTGGCGCAGAAGGGGCGCGCGACGCTGTTGATCGACGCGGACCTGCAAGGCGGAATCCTGCGCCGCATGTTCGATCTCAACGGCGAGGCGGGGCTGGCCGAAATGCTCGCGTCGGGGCACGCGGGAGTCGAGGAATATGCCGTTTCGACGAGCATCCCGCGGCTGTGCGTGATGCCGAGCGGCACGCCGCCGGCGAACGCGTCCGACCTGCTTGACGCCGAAGCGCTGCGCCACGTGCTTGGCTCGGCCGCGGCGCATTTTGACCACGTTGTGATCGATTCGCCGTCGCTGCGCACGCTTGCCGATGCCGGGGTGCTCGCGCTGCACGTCGATGCGGCGATCGTGGTGGCGCGGCCGAATCGGACGCCGCGCGAGGAGTTCATGGAAATCCATCGGCTCCTGAGCGTCGTCGGCGCGCGCGTGATCGGAGTCGTGCTGAACAATGCGCGGCCCGAGCCGATCCGTATCCACGAGACGCACGCGCCGGCGCGCCCGGATCGCGTCCTTCACGACGGCGACGGTTATCGCCGCAAGAGCGAACGCATGGCGGCGGCCGGCCCGGCGGGTGGGTACTACGACTTATTTTGAAAGGACAAATCCCGGCGAGAGATGAAATAAGGCAGTCCAGGGCGTTCAGCCATGGGGGAAGCGGATCGATTACGATTACGATTACGATTACGAGCACGAGCACGAGTCAATAGGTACGAAGGTAGTACGCAGCATGTACAAACTCGCCAAACGGGACCGGCAGTTCATCGAGACGTGGCGCGGCGTGTATGCGCCCGAGGTCAGGTGGTACGCCGCCATGACGCGATTCGGCACCGAGCAATCGGTGGTCCGCTCGATGCACGAGCGCTTCGGCAATGACGGCGTCGTCGAGACGCTGCTGCCCGAGATCGCCTCGGCCGATTCGCCACGCGAACTGTTGTTCCCGTGTTACGTGTTCATTCGTTGCCGGATGAGCGACGACATTTACATGGACTGGGCCGCGTGCGACGGCGTCGTGAGCGTGCTCGGCCGCGCGTGGCGCATCCCGGCGGCGCTCGACGACCGCGAAATCCGGCACTTGAAAGGCATCCTGGCCGCGCCGCAGCGGCCGCGGGTGGCGAAACCGGCCCGCGTCGGGTCGCAGGCGGAAGTCACCGCAGGGATCCTGCAGGGCCTGCGCGGGCGCGTCGTGGAGACCTGCGCCGCGCAGGTCAAGATCGAGACGCGGTTCTCGTTCCTGGACAGCATGACGGCGATCGTCATCGCCGTCCCGCGGACGCAGATCCGCCTGCTCGAATAAAAGTTTCCATGCGATCATGACGCGATTTTTCATCTCAAGGAAGCCGACCATGGTAGCCCAATTGCCGCGCCCGATGGTTGTTCTGCCGATGGCGTTGATGCTCTTGCTGGGCTGCGCCCACTCGAAGGACAAATACCCGCCGCCGCCGCTGAAGATCAACGTGACGGCCGAGCTCAACGAGCGCGCGATCAAGCGCGAGAACATGCTGCGCCAGCTCACATTGGCGCACCCCGAGTCCGGCAGCTACCGCATCGGGCCCAACGACGTGATCGACATCAAGGTGTTCGAGCAGGCCCGCATGGACGCCTCGGCGCGCGTGGGCGGCAACGGGATGATCAATTTTCCACCGCTCGGCAATCTCCGGGCCGCCGGGCTCACCGAGCGCGAGCTCGAGAACAAAATCCAGGACGGCTTGCGCGGCGGATACATCCGGGACCCGCACGTGACGGTGTTCACGCGCGAGATCCAGGCGCGCATGTACGGCATCATCGGCGCGGTCAACCTCGCCGGGCAGTATTCGAGCTTCGGCCGCATGCACCTGGCCGACCTGATCTCGAAGGCGGGCGGACTCAAGCCGGAGGCGGGCGAAGTCGCCTACGTGATCCGGTTCCAGCAGCCGGCCGGCGAGGATGAGGATTCCTCCGAGACGATCAAGGTCGATCTGGACGGGCTGCTCGTGCGCGGCGACCGGCAGTGGAACATCCCGCTCGAGGCGAGCGACCTCGTCAACATCCCGACCGCCGGCACGGTGTTCATCACCGGGCTTGGGATCCAGAAGCCCGGCACCTACCCGCTCGTCAACCGCATGACGCTCCAGCAGCTCGTCGATCTGGCCGAGGGGCTCAAGTTCGAGGGCGACCGGCGCATCCTGCTCGTGCGCACGAGCGAGCGCGGCGAGAAGTCGATCTACAACGTGAATTACAACGAGCTGCGCGCGTCGCGCACGGAGGACATCCAGCTGCGCGCCGGCGACAAGGTGATCGTCGATCGCACGCCGTTCAAGACCGCGCTGGCCATGACCGGGCGCGCGCTGGCCGCCGTGCTGCGCGTCGTGGTCGGGTTCGACTACAGGTATGAAGTGAACAACAACGACGAATCATCGAATGGCGATTAATCGAAAGTGGTTCGATTGTTTTTCCACACCCATTCAATTCAAAGGATCTTCGCCATGTCACGGGAATCGCGAATCGGGATCGATGTCCGGCATCTGGTTTCGGCGCTGATCGCCTTGATCACGATCGGCAGCGCGAGCGCCTCGACCTGGTACGTGCGGCCGGAGGCTGCCGCCGGCACCTACGGCAAGGAAGACGGCACCTCGTATGCGAACGCGTTCAACGGCCTCACGATCGGCGACCGCTCCAAGGGCGGGCTCAAGTGGGGGACCGGCGGGATCAAGGCCGGCGACACGCTGTACATCTGCGGCAACCACTGGCTTAATATCTCCAAGGCGTCCGACAGCTTTTTCCATGGGCGCATCCCGATCCCGGTGAACGGGACCGCGACGGCCCCGATCACGATCCGCATGGACTCGTCGTCGGGAGCCGGCATCATCTGGGGTTATGGGCGCAACACCACACTCTCGGATTCATGGAGCGGCCCCGATTCCAACGGCGTTTATAACATCAGCCGCGACCTTGGGGCCTACATCGCGCAGGACGTGACGAAAACGAGCGCCGCCGTGTATCTCACGTCGATGTCAACCACGACGTGGACCGGCAATTACGGGGCGTTCTGCATCAAGAGCGGCAAGACGTACGTCAAGACGACCGACGGCAAAAGCCCGGCCGGGCGGCTCTACACGGGCGACATCGCCTACCGGTTCGCGCTGTTCCGCAACTCGTACATCACGTTCAAGAACTGCAATTTCCCGGGGCTGATCATGGACGTCGATCGCGACGAGAACGGCGAACTGGACCCGAACCTGCCGCGCAACACGCACATTACGTTCGACGGCTGCGCGTTCCGTTACGGCTCGCAGACGTTCTTCCGGCTTTATGACGGCGACAACAACTGGATCTTCAGGAACTGCCTGTTCGAATACGCGCCGGACGCGATCGGCACGTACGGCACGCTGGGCGGCGTCGGCTCGAGCTACATGCTGGTCACCGGCTGCACGTTCCAGCACCTGGGCGTCGGGATCTTCCCGCATCAGGACGCGCACGGGCTCGGCATCCGGCGCGGCGTCGGCAACACTTACGAACACAACACGTTCATCGACACCGGTTCGGCGATCGAGTTCTGGACGTCGGTCGGCGCGCCCATGCGCGACATGACCGTCCGCTACAACTTCATCAAGGACATCCGGCGGAAACTGCGCACCGAGGGGGGCGGCATCGTCATTTCCGGCGACAACCCGGTCACCGGCACGACGACGATCGGCGAGCGGACGGGATTCGTGATTTACAGCAACGTCATCGTCAACTGCGACGGCGCCGGCATCAGCAGCAACAACGAGGACACCGTGACGGTCGTCAACAACGTCATGTCGAATTGCGGCATCGGCGTGCGCTTCGAGGTTTTGCGCTCGCCGGTCAAGGCCGTCTTTAAGAACAATATTATTTATAATCCCAGGCAACTGTTCGTTTCCGTCTCGGGCATCGGCAAGCCGACGCTGAGCTGGGATTATAACGTTTATTATTCCAAGACCGGCAATCCGCTTGATGTCTGGAAACCTTACGGTGATTTCAACGGCTGGCGCCAGGAGATGGTCGTCGATCCGCACTCCTGCGAGGCGGACCCGATGATGACAAGCACATCGCCGGCGACGGATACCGATTGCAAGCCGAAGATCGGCTCGTGCGCGATCGATTCCGGCATCTATGTCGGAATCCAGAAGGATTATCTGGGCAAGCCCATCCCGCAGGGCGCTTCGGCCGACATCGGTGCGTTCGAGGACGCCAATCCCAAGAACGGCGCACTCGGGTGGGGCGGTTACCGGTAATTCAAGCCAGGGTGCAGTCCGGGCGGTGGCAAGGGTCAACCCCGCGTCGCGCTCATGGTCATGTTCGTGCTCGTGCTCGTAATCGTAATCGAGAATTAACAATCCAAAGGCGAGTCCCTCGCCCGCGCTACTCCATTGCCATCCATCTTTGCAGACATCAAAAGCAGTTACGCCATGATGAAACCCGATTATCTCACCAGCCCAACGGTCTGGACGATCCTGTCCGGCTGTTTTTTGCTCACGCTGCTGATGACGCCGCTCATCATGCGGTTCGCGCCGCGCATCGGCGCGGTCGATCACGGCGGCCACCGCTGCGTTTATCAAGGCAAGCCGATGCCGCTCCTGGGCGGCCTTGCGATCGCCGTGCCGTTCGTGATGATCTGCCTGCTGGGCGCGGTCAAGATCAGCTTCATGTTCGGAACGATCAAGCACCACCGCGCGGGGCTGATCGCGCTGGCCGTCGGCTGCGCCGGGATTTGCATCCTCGGCGTGATCGACGACATGAAGGGCCTCGGCGCGCGGGCCAAATTCATCGTGCAGATCGCGCTTGCCTGGCTGGCGCTGGCCGCAGGCTACAGCATCAACGCGCTCGACCTGCCGTTTGTCGGCCACGTTCCGTTGGGGCCGGTCGCCGGAGCGGCGCTCACCATCCTGTGGATCGTCGGCCTGACGAACGCCTACAACCTGATGGACGGCATTGACGGTCTTTCGGCGGGCCTTGCGCTGATCGCGGCGGCGGGGCTCGCGTCGATTTCGTTGTTGAATGGCTCGACGTTCCCGGCCCTGATGTGCATCGCGCTCGTCGGGAGCCTGTCCGCGTTCCTGCTGTTCAATTTCCACCCGGCGCGCATTTTCCTCGGCGACACCGGCAGCATGTTCCTGGGATTTGCGCTGGCGAACATCACGCTCATGGGTTCGCTCAAGACCACCGGCGCGGTGATGTTCCTCGCGCCGGTGCTTGTGATGGGGCTGCCGATCATGGACACACTCAGCTCAATGCTGCGCCGCTACCTGCGCGGCCGGCCGCTGTTCTATGGCGACCAGGGGCACATCCACCACCGCCTGCTCAAGCGCGGGTATTCGCAGCGCGAAGTGGCGCTCACGTTTTATGCGATCGCGGCGTTGATGACCGTTTCGGCCGTCGTGGGGTGGGCTTTCCCGAAGGATTCGGCAATCAAATGGCTCGCATATGCCAGTTACGCGCTGGCCGCCGCGGGGGTCATCTGGATCGCGGGCTTGTGGCCGACGATGCTCGTGCAGATGGTCGGCGCGCGCAAGCGCAACCTGCTGCTCAACGCGTTCTCGCGTTACGCGGCGTTGAGCCTCGACATCCTGCCGCGTGAAGGTTCGGCCAACACCGACAATATCCTTCTCATCCTGTGCCGCGAGCTGCACCTGAAATTCATTCAGGTCGCCGACGGTAGCGCGCGCAAGATCGTCTCGTTCGGTGAGCAATCTTGCGGGTCCGATCAGGTTGCCCGGATCCAGGTCCACAACGCGGGCCACCAGCAGTTCGAGTTGAGCTATCAGACGGAGGCCCCGGTTGACGAGCAGGCGCGCGCCGACATTGAATCGTGCCTTGCGATGATATTCGAGAACGCGCACTTCGGTTCCGCGCCCGCGCCCAAGCCGAGACCCAAGCGCCACCGGCCACGGTTCGAGCCGCGAACGACGTTGTGAAACGCGATGGGACCGATATAAAAGCAGACTGATGCTCGATGTGTTTAGCGCATCGGCATCGGATTTACCGCACATATGTTGAGATGTGCACGCTGAAAGCGTAGCAAGAAAACAGCCTGGGGCAAAGCGAAGCGACGCCCCAGGTCAGGTCGCGGAAATTGCCTGAGCTCTGAAAGAGCGCAAGAAGTCCGTTTGTTTCTTTCGCGCTTTCAGCGCTCTCGCAATGTTCGTGGCATTCTTCCTGGGGCGTCGCTTCGCTTTGCCTCAGGCTGTATTCTTTCGCGCCTTCGGCGCTCTGGTTGACGCAGCGTTCGTTTACAACCAGCAAGCCTTTAAACGCATATCCGGCGCTTGCCAACGTATTCGAACGTTTCACGAACTCGGGCGCTTACTCGTACTTGGTCCAGTTTTGGGCCGCGTTCTTCGTCGGGGTGACGTTGATCGTGGCGCCGTATTCGTAAGCTCCGATGTCGGGTCCATTTCCGTACGGCACCGCGCCGCCCGCGAAGTCGAGCGCGATGCCCACCGCAACGCCGCTGTCGATCGCTCGCGATGTCTCCTGCGGCATGCAATCGGCGGCCTTGGCCGGAGTCGATGAGACGAGTTTGGGATCGGTCCACAGCGAATGGGAATCGACGCCCATGGCGGATTTCCAGCCGCCGAACGATCCCCACGACCCCCACAGGCTCGAGCTGTTGCTGGCCGCGTAGTAAATGTTGTAATCCCAATTCAGCTTGCTGCCGGTGCCGTTGCATACGATGAAAGCCGTCTTGGGATTCAGGATGATGTTGTTCTTGACGGTGGCCTGCACCGTTCCGGAATTGACCTTCGTCCGGATGCCGGTGGCGCAGCCCACGATGACGTTGTTGTTGAGCGTGATGGGATCGGGATTGTTGCTGCTGATGCCCGCGCCCTGCGCGCCCACGACGATGTTGCTGTAGATGTTGAAACCGGTGCGCTCGCCGAGCGTGTCGCCGTTGTCGCCCGAGATCGTGATGCCGTTGCCCTCGGTGACGGACTTGATCTTGGGGTTGTTGATGTAGTTGTAGCGGACGGTCATGTTGCGCATCGGGTTGCCGACCGACGTCCAGAACTCGATCGCCGTGCCGGTGTCGTCAAACGAGTTGTGCTCGAAGACGTGGCCCAGCCCGCGCTGGATGCCGATGCCGTGCGCGTCCTGGTGCGGGAACATCAACACGCCGAGGTGGCGGAACGTGCTGCCCGCCACGTGCATGTAGCTCGAGCCGACGCCGCCCATGCGCCCGTAGGTGTAGATGGCGTTGGGCGCGTATTCGAACAGGCAGTTGTTGAAATCCCAGTAGTCGTTGCCGTCGAACATGACGAAGAACGTGTCCGTGCCGTAGCGGAACTGGCAGCCGTCGAACTTGATGTGGTTGCTGCGCGGCAGGGT
The DNA here is from genome assembly GCA_021372575.1 of bacterium. Taxonomy (GTDB): domain Bacteria; phylum Sumerlaeota; class Sumerlaeia; order MVZB01; family MVZB01; genus JAJFUE01. The sequence goes on from JAJFUE010000147.1 coordinate 31,737, forward strand.
GGTGATGAGCTCGCCGTTTTCGTCGCGGTCGATGTCGGTCAAAAATCCGGGGAAGCCGATGTTCTTGAAATTGATGTACTGGTTGCGGAGGAACCACAGGCGATACGCGATGTCGCCGGTGTAGAGGCGGCCGGCCGGGCTTTTGCCGTCGGTCGTCTTGACGTAGGTGACGCCGTTCACGCGGCTGAACGCGCCGTAATTGCCGGTCCACGTCGTCGCGGACAACTCGGTCAGGTAGAAGGTGCCCTTGCCGGCGATCGTGATGTCCTGCGCGATGAACTGGCCGAGGTCGCGGTTGATTTTATAGACGCCGTTCGAATCGGGCCCGGTCCACGAGTCGCTGAGCGTGGTGTTGCGGCCGTAGCCCCAGACCGTTCCCTTGTCGGCGGAGTAGTCGCCGCGGATCGTGATCGGGGAGTTGGCCGTGCCGTTGACGGGGAAAGCAATGCGGCCGTGCCAGAAGCTGTCGGCGACCTTGGAAATTTTGAGCCAGTGATTGCCGCAGATGTAGAGCGTGTCGCCGGCCTTGATGCCGCCGCTGCCCCAGACGGGGCCGCCCTTGGAACGGTCGCCGATCGTCAGGCCGTTGAACGCATTTGCATACGAGGTGCCGTTTTCGGAGCCGTAAGTCCCCGTCGGCGCCTCCGGCCGCACGTACCAAGTCGCCGCGAAGGATGAGGAGGCAGTCCAAGCCAAGGCCGCACTCACCAGAAAACCCAGCATGGTGAATGAGCGGAGGTTGATTCGATGCACGATCGCGTCCTTGCGAGCGGCGGCGCAGAATTCCAGCGCCGCCTCCCATGTGGTTTCGGGAAGCATCATGCTTCCAAGGGACTTGTGTAGAGATTTACCGATCGCCCCGGCAGGGCGTTTCACCAGTAAAATGTTTTTTTATTAAATATCCAATTCGAGTGAGGATGCGGACTGGCGCGATTTTACGGCCCGGTCATAACGGCGATCAACCCTGATTCCTTCGATTCTGAAGGAAGGGTTCGATCAAGACTCGGGAGTTCTACCACGTGAAATCACCTCTGTCACGCTTTATCGACATCAAAACGATAAAAAAAATTTCTTTTGCCGCGTTTCTTCGGCCATAAGCGGCCATAACCGTCAATCTATCGCGCCTTTCCGGCGCCTGGGACTGTTTCCATGGCATTCGCCGCTCATCCCGCTTTCGTTCGCTTGCGCCCGAGGGCCTCGGCGATTCCCGCGCTCAGCCGCGCCGAATGGGGGCTGTGGCTGCTGTCGCTGGCGCTTGTCGCGCGGCTCACGATCCTCAGCCGGCGCCGCTCGCTCGAGGAATTCGCCATCGTCGATCGATTCGCCCTCCTTCAGATTCTGATCATCGCCGCGTCGATCGCGGTCGTGGTTTTTTCGACGCGCTCCACAGTGTTGTGGCGGCGCATCGCCCACGGCGCCAGCGGCCTGCTGATCGGGTATTACCTGTTCGGCGCGCTGAGCTCGCTGTGGTCGCCGCAGCCGGCCTACTCGCTTTACCGCTCCATCGAGGCCGTCAGCCAGATCGCGATCATTCACCTGGCGCTTTCGAAGGCACCCGGCTTTCCCGCCGCCGAGCGCCGCGCGCTCATCGCCGTCCTGGCCAGCATGCTTCTTGGGATGATATCGGTCATCACCACGCTCGGGTTTGAGTTCCGTTTCGATTTTTGGCACACCAACCAGTACAGCGTGCCGGCGATGCTCGCGTTCACGTATGCATTCGGCGAGCTGTTCGCGGGCCGCCGCTCCGGCAGGCCATTCCTTTACGCCGTCGCCGTCGCGGGTTTCATCGGCATGGCGATCGGGACCAGCAGCGCGAGCTTCATCGCCGCGTTCTGCGGCATGATCGTCACCGTCATGCTGAGCAGGACCCGGCCGCAGCGGTTGTTCGCGATCGTGGCGCTGATCGGCCTGGTCGGCTTGCTCGGCGGCGGCGCGGCCGTGAAGCGGCTCGTGTTCTACGGCAAATCCGAGGCCGGCATCGAGCGGCTCAGCGGCCGCGCGTATTTCTGGCAGGGCTACATGAAGACGTTCTCGGAGAGCCCTCTCGTCGGTCAGGGCTTTGCCGTCTCGGCCCGTATCTCGAGTTTCTGGAGAACCACCAACACGCACAACGCGATTCTGTCCGTGCTGCTCGGGACGGGGCTGGTTGGATTGGCGCTCGCGGCGCGCGCGGTGCTGCGCTGGGCCGGCGACGGCCTGCGCGCCACGCGGCGGCGACAAAAGGGGAGCGTCGGGTGCGCCGCCGCAATCTCCGCGGGCCTTGTCAACAGCATGTCCGTCGCGTTTCTCGGCGAGACATGGATGATGAGCTCGTTCTCGTTCGTCTGCATGCTGGCGCTGTTTTCGTTATTTATCGCCACGGATATCTCGCGCCCCGTGACGCTCACGCGGAGGGCTCACTGAATCGTGCTCGTGCTCGTAATCGTAATCGTAATCGAAACCATCCCAAACACAGAAACCCATTCGATTACGTTTTCTGGATCGAGCATCCATGCAGTAGCCCGAGCGTGAGCGTATCGATTACGATTACGATTACGATTACGAGCACGAGCACGAGCACGAAGAAAAGCATGACGATGCGTGTAATCATGGTCCACAACGCTTATGCCCGGCCGAGCGGGGAGGAGCACGCCGTTCGCGCCATCTCCGACCTGCTGGAGTCGCGCGGCGTCGATGTGGCTTGGTTCTCGAAATCCTCGGCGGAGCTCGCCCATTCGCTGTCGGGCAAATTCCGCGCGCTGGTGTGGGGCATGCACAATCCGCATTCGCGCGCGGAGATCGCGCGCCTGCTCGACGAGTCGCCGGTCGATGTCGTACAAGTCCAGAATCTGTTCCCGCAGATTTCGCCATCGATCTTCAAGCCGTGCCGCGAGCGCGGCATCCCGGTCGTGATGCGCTGCCCGAATTACCGGCTGTTTTGCCCGCAGGGCCTGTTCCTGAGCCGCGGCCATGTGTGCGAACGCTGCGCGGCAGGCCGTGAGTGGTGGTGCGCCGCGCGCAACTGTACCGGAAGCGTTCCCAAGAGCATCGCCTATGCGGCACGCAACGCGTGGGTCCGCATCTCACGATCGATTCTCGACAACGTCTCGACGTTCATGGTGCTGTCGAGGTTCCAGCGCGACAAATTCATCGAGCACGGAATTCCGCCCGGGCGCATCGCGATCGTGCCGAACTTCGAGATGGTTCCGCCGCGCGCCGAAGACGATGACGACCGCGCGCAGGCCATATCCTTCGTCGGCCGCGTGAGCCCGGAGAAAGGAATCGCACAATTCATCGAGGCCGCGCGCCGCCTGCCGCAATATCCGTTCGCGGTGGCCGGCGATTGCTCGCCAATGCCGAGGGCTGTTGAAACCGCGCCTTCAAACGTCACGTTCCATGGATTTCTGGCCGGGCCCGCCCTTGACGAATTCTATCGCCGCACGCGCGTTCTGGTCTGCCCGAGCATTTGGTATGAAGGTTTCCCGAACGTCGTCGCGCATGCGATGGCCGCCGGCAAGCCCGTGATCGCGTGCCGTCTCGGCGCGTTGCCCGAAATCGTTGGCGACGGCGAAACCGGCCTGCTGTTCGATCCCGACGACATCGATACGCTGACGGCCCACATCCGAAGGCTTTTTGGGGATTCCGATCTTTGCCGCGCAATGGGCGAAGCCGGCCGCCGGAAAATCGAGCGCGAATTCTCGCCGTCGGCGGTTTACGAGAAGCTCACGGCTGTTTATCAATCGTTGATCAAGGCGCCCACGCCCGCGAGCCCCTCGCTCACGCTCGGCCTGCAGCATTAGAAAAAGGGGAATGCCTTCCGGCATCCCCCTTCCCATCTCTCATCTTCCTTCCCATCTCAATTCATCATTCATCGTATCGCTTAGAACTCGCCCATTTCCGAGTCGTTCAGCGGAATGACATGCTCGGCCTTCGCCGTATGCCCGGCGTGGACGAGGACCTTTTCGCTCTTGGCGGGCCTCGCCGCGTGAGCCGGGGCCGGGGCATGTCTTTGCGGCGCGGCCTGAGGGGTCGCGACCGTTCTCGCCAGGTTTTTCCTGTTCTCGCTGCCGCTGGAGCCGCGCACGATGGCCACGAGCGTCCGGACCGTTTCGTTCAGTTCGTTGGCCTGGGCCGACAGCTCCTCGGCGGCCGACGCGGACTCCTCGGCGTTGGCGGCGTTGGACTGGGTGACCTTGTCCATCTGCGCGACGGCCGTGTTGATCTGGTCGATCCCCTGGGCCTGCTCGTTGCTGGCGGCCGAGACCTCGGCGTTGAGGTGCGTGACCTTCTGGACGCCGCCGACGATCTGCTTCAGGATCTCGGCGACCTTGGCCGACACGGCGACGCCTTCCTCGGCGTTCTTCTGCGAATCCTCGATGAGCGTCGATGTGTTCTTCGCGGCCTCGGCGCTGCGCATCGCCAGGTTGCGGACCTCTTCGGCAACCACCGCGAAGCCCTTGCCGGCATCGCCGGCGCGTGCCGCCTCGACCGCGGCGTTCAGGGCCAGCAGGTTCGTCTGGAATGCGATCTCGTCGATGGTCTTGAGGATCTTGGCCGTCTGGTCGGAACTGGCCTTGATCTTGTCGATGGCCATCGACATCTGCTCCATGACCTCGCTGCCGCGTTCGGCGCCGACCTTGGCGTCGTTGGCCTGGGTGTTGGCTTCCTTGGCGTTGTCGGCGTTCTGCTTGGTCATCGAGGCCATTTCCTCAAGCGATGAGGAGACTTCCTCGAGGCTCGAGGCCTGTTCGCTGGCGCCCTCGGCCATCTGCTGGCTTGACGATGCGATTTGCGTGGAGGCCGACGTGATCTGCTCGGACGCCTGCGTCATGTTGTCGATCATCCCGTTGAACTGCTCGCCCAACTGGGTGATCTCACAGGTGCTGAACGTCTTCAGGCCCTTGAAGATGTTCTGGAACGGGCGGGTGATGTTGCGGGTGATGAAGATCGCCAGCACCACGCCGATCGCGGCGCAGCACAACATGAATGCGACGATCATCGACACGGTCCGCTTGCTGAGCGCCTGGGTGTCGGTGGAGATGGTCTGGTCGATTTTGGCGATGTTATCGACAATCGCCTTGGCCTGGGTAGCCATTTCGACGTTCACATTGCGGCCCGCAACGATCTGGTCGCGGTATTTCTGGCCGACCGCCTCGTAGTCCTTGCAATTGGTTTGGAACTTCTGAACGACCGCATCCATGTCGGGGACGCCCTTGACCATCTCGGCCCACTTGTCGATCCCTTCCTTAAACGCCTTCACGTTCGTCAAATACGTTTCGTAATCGGCGTCCGATTCGGATTTCATCAGATAGACCGCCTGCACGCGCACGAGCAGGAACGGCTGCATGATGTTATCGTTCGCGCCCTGACCGATTGCGGCCCATTTGTTGTAGGCCTGGAAGTCGCGCTTGGCGGCAGCGTCGGCGAGCGCCGGCTCGACTTTGTCCTTCTTGACTTCCGCGAGGCTCTTGGTGACGGCGGCGCCTACGCCTCTCCATTCGACAAGGATTGCATCCTTGTTCTTCTGCGCCTCGACGACGCGATCGAACGAGGTCTTGTAATCGGGCAGGATCTTCACGCCGGCGGCGGCAATATCCTGGTAAGATTTATCGACGTTCGCATCGGTCGCCAGCGCCTGCATTCCCTTGTTCAGGTCATTGTAGATGTCGTACCACTTGTCGGCTGCGTTCTTGGTCTCGCCCTGCGCGACCGCGAACTTGGTGATCGCGAAATCCCGCCGGTACTGCGCGCACTTGCTGATCTGGTCCTGGCAGGTTGACGCCTGATCGGATATGTTAATCATGTTGCCGACATTCTTCATCCCGATCCACCCCGCCGTGCCCATGGCGATCGTGATGATGATGAGTGCGCTGAATCCCGCGAAAATCTTCGTTCCCAACCTCATGTTGCCCAGCATGTTCCTTCCTCCGATCGAGTTTTGAGCGGTGAATCAGATTCACCACGGTTTGATATGGGCGGCGATTCCGCCCATCATGGTTTCCGGCTCTGGCTGCGTGGCGGCCCGTGTCACGCGGCCGAGCTTCTCGAAAATTCGCCTGATTTCGGCCTGCCCACATGCCGCGCCGCCGTTGTGAAAATCCTGGCGGGACATTTTGTTTTTCATGATTTGTCCCTCATGGGTGCGCGTCCACGGATTGTGGCATTTCCGGCTCATTCGAATTTCTCCCCGTCTTGAAAATCGCGCATGAAAAATAAAAAAGGCACGACCCGTTGGATCGCGCCTGCGAATCCTTCGGGTCGTGCCTTACGATGCGTCGAACCTGCCGTTCGGCCCATCAAGGCGGCCTGCCCTATTTGAGCGGCCCCGTTGTTGACTACTCACCATTTCGTCAGCCGGGGCCGCGCCCTTGAATATTTTTGTTAATTTTTATGGTCTTTCAAGAATTGCTCGAGCCTGACGCGCAGCTCGTGGAGGTCGCGCGACTTGAAATAATTCTTGGTTTTTTCGATCGTCGCGATCGTTTCGCGCAGCATCCCTTCGCACGCATTCAGCCTCGGGCAGGCGAGAAGATGGCAGGTGTGATATTCGGTTTCTTTCTCGGCGACGGCGTCGAGCAGGGTCTTGAGGTCCAGCACCGAGCCGAGGATGCGCCCGATCGTAAGCGGGACGAATTTCTGAAGCTCGAGCCGGTCCGGCTCGCCATGGTCCTGGTTCAGGTATTTCTCGAGCGTTGAGACTTCCTTCGTCCACCCTTCCATTCGTTCCAGCACACTCGAACACGCGCGGCGTTCCTGGCAGACGGACACGTTTTGCTCTACCAACTCAAGCACTTCGTCCAGGTCGAAGGGTTCGATCAGGTATGCCTTGACTCCCAGCCTCACCGCCCTGGCTGCGGATTCGACGGACGGGTTTCGCGTCACGATCAGGACCGGTATTCCCTGATTGACCGAGTTGATCCGGCCGACGAGGTCCATGTCCGGTTCGTCGTGATGCTCGAGGCCGCAAATAAACAGGTCGAAGGCGGCACTTTTCAGCAGTGACGCGGCCGATTCGCGCGCATCGACCCATGAGCAGCGGTGGCCCCGTTCCTGCAGGGGGCAAAGAAGATTCTTAAGGCCTGACTCGATGTCGCCCGCCAGAAGGATTTTCCCCCGAATCTTCATGCTCAGCCTCGTCTGCGTTAAACCCCAACTTCAGCCGCTCGCCACGATCAAGCACGCGTCGCTATGAATACGTTTAAACTGCGCTCAACGCTCCTTTATGCGAGGTTCGGTCGGATGCTTTTCCCGCCGGGGGCAAAATAAAAAGGCACAATCCAATCCGCGCGCGGTCGCGACGGATTCGAATTGTGCCTTCGACAGGTTGGACCGGCCGTCCAACTCACCAAGGCGGCCGGGCTCTATTCGAGCGGCCCACCGATCCTCAATTCCCATTTCGTCAACTCGCAAGTCTTTCATGAACGCATAATCCTTATGCTGAACCTCTTCCTGAGTGGCGCCCCGCTCGATGCCCCCTCCCAGGGTGGCACTTAGGCGATTTTGATAGACCAACTGTGGACGGATGAGATCCTTTCGGATCGCTTGTGGTTTTCTGTTACGGTCACCTCGGCGCAAGCATGGCTTCGAATTTTGTGCCGCGTCCGGCGCGGCAAAACCCCGTAACGCGCGTCGCGGCGCGTTAGCGGAAGATATTATTTGCCGTCGATCTGAATTGAATTTGCTGGTTGATTCGACAACGTCTCAAGCCGGTACGTATCGGTATTGCCACCTGAAGGCTGACATACGGGTCAAGAAACATCGCTCACCTAGAACCTAATGCTTTTAATAAAATAATATATGGATGTCCATATGTCAACTGTGATCGTGAGAATCAAAAAGAATTCATGAATATCACGAAATCGACTGGTCTGGCGTCACTGGCGGGCGAAACGCCGGTGTTGCCGCGCCGGCGGAAGCGCCGGAAACAGAACGGCCGGTCCCATAAGAACCGGCCGCTTGAAGAGTTTTGGTGGACCAGAGGAGGCTCGAACTCCTGACCTCGGCGTTGCGAACGCCGCGCTCTCCCAACTGAGCTACTGGCCCACAAGCCTTTCCCTTATATCGGTTTGAAGAGCTCTTGGCAAGCACTAACAACAGGCGAATTGACGATTTACGAATGACGATTTGCACTTAAGCCTGTGGGGAAATTTCATTTCAAATCGTCAATCTGCAATCGTCAATTCATTTACCTTTGCGCGGGCGCTCTCGACGTCATCAGCTCCGCCATGGCCTGCACGAGCAGCCCCCGGGCGTCGGCGACGTATAAATCGCCCGGTCGCGGCCGCAGGGCCCGATATACCTCGACCATTTTCTGGTAAGCCTTGATCAGGTCGGCCGTCCGATACGCCGCGCGCGCGTATTTTTTCTGGATGAAATCGTGCGCCTTGAACAGGTTGCGCTGCGGGTCCTCGGGCATCAGCCTGGTCCGCGCGTCCGCGTCCAGCCGGCGTTCGCGGCCGATGTTGGCCTCCATGTGAAAGCGCAGCGCGCGCACGACGTTGTTATAGACCGCCATGTCGCCCTTGCCGGCCTTCCACAGGTCGTCGATCGCGCCGAGCAGCCGGTCGAGGTCGCGCGCGGCGATCGCGTCCTCGATGCGGTAGGCCGCGCGCACGTCCGAAAACCCCTGCGTATAGCCGACCTTCTGGATCGCCTGAAAGAGAGGCGTGCCGGACTTGGCGTTGACCTCGCGCCCGGCCGATTCGTCCTCGAACGCCAGGACGATCATGAAATTGCTCGTTGTCGGCAGTACCTGCGCGATCCACGCCAGCATCCGGTCGGCCTTTTCCTCCGCGCCCTTTTTGGCGCGCCCCTTCGGCCGGCCGCCGGTGCTGCTGAAAATCTCGACCGGGTTCGTCACCACCGCGCACTTGGCCACGTCAGGGAAGAACGACATCATTTCCATGTCGCCGGCGATCTCGTCGAACAGGTCGGCCAGCTTGACCGTGTCGCCGCTGCTGGTCGGGTAATATTCGGTCAGGTTTTCGTCGCGCATTTCCGGCGGGACGCGGTCGGCCAGCACCTGGTCGCGGGCGGCCGTGATCCGCTCGGTCTGGTTGCCGTAGAAAAGGTAGATCGGAACTTTGGGATAATTCGCCATGCTTGCGCCAGCCGACAAGGGTCTGCCCCCATCTTGTCCGCCGGCGATCACGCAGTCAAAAGGATTTCAGCCGGTCAATCCACCTCATGAATGTCCAGGATCAGGTTGACCTTGGAAATATTCAGCACCTGCGCCACCGGGGAATGCTTGCGCACGATCACGCGCAGTTTCCCGTTGCGCGTTTCGAGGATGGTGTTGAACCCGATCACCAGCCCGAGCATGGGGCTTCGGATCAACTCGAGCTGCGTGAGGTCCAGTTCCCAATTCAGGCAGCCTTCGTCGATTTTTTCGCGATAGTAGTGCTCCAGCAGGACCCAGTGCCGGCTGCTGAAACCGGTGGGCAGCTTGATGCGCGTCAACTCCTTTGGATTGCCAGCAATGGATTGAAATGTCATCATCTCTGACATGGGAACCACCGTCTTGCAGTTTTGGACAACTGATTCCTTATCGATAACCGAAACGATTTTCTTTATGAATGATTGGATGAGAATCAATTTTAGTAACCGATCGGTTGACGCGGCCGCGGCCGAGGCTCTGGATAAACGGCTCGGCGGGCTTGCTTCGTTGATCCTTGCCGCTGCCGGGCGCATGAACCTGACCGCCGACCGCGATCCGGAGCTCTTTTGGGCGCGCCACATCGAGGACGGTCTTGCCGCGGGCTGGGCGGTTCAGGACGCGGCCGGCATCCCGGCGCGCGTTCTGGACGTCGGCAGCGGCGCGGGCCTGCCGGGGTTTGTGTGGGCGCTGATGTGGCCGGAGTCGTCGGTCAGCCTGCTCGAGGCGCGCTCGCGCCGCGGCGAATTTCTCAAGCAGGCCGCGGCCGAACTGGGGCTCGATGTGCCGGTTCTCGTCGGCCGCGCCGAGACGCTCGCCAGGGACACGAATCTGCGCGAGTCGTTTGACCTAGTCACGGCACGCGCGGTGGCCGCGCTGCCCTCTCTGCTCGAGCTGACGATTCCATTCGTCCGGGTCGGCGGTCACGTGGCGGCGATCAAGTCCACGGCCGGGGCTGATGATGAACTCGCGGCCGCGAAAAAGGCGCTGGGCGTGCTTGGCGCCGGGCCCGATCCGCGTCGCATCCCGTATGACCGCCCCGACGGCAAGCCGTGCGAGGTGATCCTGGTCCGCAAGATCAAGCCCACGCCGCCGGCATACCCGCGCCGCGACGGCCTGCCGCAGAACAAGCCCATTCAATAAATGATGAATGATGAGTGATGAATGATGAGTGACATGCAGGACAAGGTGAATATCCCAGCCAGACCGCGCGGCTATCGGATTCGGCGGTATGCTAAAATAGTCTTCCTGACCACTCTCCTTGTGGGGTTGGTGTTTGTGTCATTCCTTGCCGGCTGCCAGCGTCGTTTCATTTATTTTCCGAGGCCGTATGACGCCCGCGAGCTGGGCGTCATGGCGCCCAAGGCCGTCGTGATCCAATACCGCACGAGCGCCGGGATCCAGAAGGCGTATTACATCAAGCCCGCCGAATCGCCGGACGCGCCGCCCGACCGCCTTTGGTTGATGATCGTCGGCAATGCGTCGCGCGCGCTTGAATGGATCGAATTCACCGCCAACCCGCCCGATCCGCGCGCCGGTTTCTATCTTTTTGATTATCCCGGCTACGGCTACAACGAAGGCCGGCCGTCGCGCGCCTCGATCAACGAGGCCTCGCTTGCCGCGGTCGATGCGCTGGCCGCGCACTTGAAAATGACGCGTGCGGAACTTTGCCCGCGCATGCGGCTGATGGCCCACTCGCTCGGGACAGGCGTGTCGCTCGACCTGGCGGTCAGGCTCGATCCGCCGCCGCGGCAGATCATCCTGATGTCGCCCTACACGAGCCTGTACGCGATGGCGCGGCTGACCTTTGGCTGGCCGCTTTGCCATTTGCTGATCGACCGGTTCGACAACGAAAAGCGGCTCGCCGAGCTGGCCGCGCGCACGCCGCGGCCGGAAGTCACGATCATTCACGGCGACAGGGACCAGATCATTCCGGTCGAAATGGGCCGCGCCCTGGCCGCGGCGCACCCGGGCTGGATTCAGTACCACGAGCTCCGATTCGTGGATCATAACTGGATCGTCGGCAGCGCCCGGCCGATCTGGTCCAGGATCATCGCTTCCGAAGCGAAACCGGCATTCACCGGCGCCAAATAAACTCCATGTCTTGGGTCCTTTTCGTCCTTTCGTTTCTGCTTCCCGTGACAAAGCATTATAATGAAGTCAAAACGACAGACGCGTGGAGGCTTCATGATGAACGCCACCCATTTGCTTCGGGAACTCGGCCAGAGCATCTGGCTCGACAACATCACGCGCGAGATGCTCGGCAGCGGGACGCTCCAGAAATACATCGACGCATACTCGGTCACGGGCCTGACGTCGAACCCGACGATCTTCGACCACGCCATCCAGAACAGCTCCGATTACGACAACACGATCCGCATGAAATCGCGGACGGGGCTGTATGGCGAAGGCTTGTTCTTTGCGCTGGCGATCGAGGATCTCGGCCGCGCGGCGGACATGTTCCGGCCGGTGTGGGATCGCACGAACGGCATCGACGGCTGGGTTTCGCTCGAGGTCTCGCCGCTGATCGCGTATGACACGAAGAAGTCGATCCAGATGGCGCGCGACCTGCACCGGCGCGCCGGCCGGCCGAACGTCTTCATCAAGATCCCCGGCACGCGCGAGGGGCTGCCCGCCGTCGAGGAATCGATTTTTGCGGGCGTGCCGGTCAACGTGACGCTCCTGTTCTCGCGCGAGCAATACATCGCGGCGGCCGACGCCTACACGCGCGGCATCGAGCGGCGGATCGAGGCGGGGCTGAACCCGAACGTGCCGTCGGTGGCGTCGCTGTTCATCAGCCGCTGGGACGTCGCGGTCGCGGACAAGGTGCCCGAGTCGCTGCGCAACCGGCTCGGGATCGCGATCGCGGGGCGCGTGTTCAAGGCCTATCGCGAGCAACTGCGGTCCCCGCGCTGGCTGAGCCTGTATAATCACGGCGCGCACGCGCAAAGGCTGCTGTGGGCAAGCACCGGCACGAAAGATCCGCAGGCCTCGCCGCTGCTTTATGTGCAAAACCTGATCGCGCCGTACACGATCAACACGATGCCCGAGCAGACGCTCAACGCGCTGGCCGAAGCGGACCGGATCGGCGAGCCGATGCCGGGCGACGGCGGCGATGGCGAGGAAGTCCTCGCCGAGTTCACCGGCAACGGGATCGACATCGACACCCTCGCCGAGCAGCTCCAGCGCGAAGGCGCCGAGTCGTTCTCGAAATCGTGGAACAACCTGCTTGCCGTGATCACGTCAAAGCAGGAAGCGATGGAAAAGGCGGGGTAGATCCCCCCCCCGTTCATGCTCATACTCGTGCTCGTGCTCGTAATCGTAATCGTAATCGAACAAATCGCTGCCTACCGGGGTTGATGATCACCATTCCCGGTAGGCCGCGGTCGCCGACCGCGGCATTCAATGCAGTAGCCCGAGCGTGAGCGAGGGACTGGCCATCGCATGGTTTACGATTGCGATTGCGATTACGAGCACAGCTTGCATGAGGCCCTATGACATCTTTTCAAACAGCCGCATCGTCCGCGTGCCGTATTCTTCAATCCGCGCAATCCCCGCAAGCCTCGGATGCTCTTCCCTCAAAATAATCTCGCGCTCCAATGCCTCGGCGATCGCGTTGCGCATCTCGTCGGGTTTGGTCGGATCGGCGTAGGTGTAGGCCTCGCCGCCGACCTCGCGCAGGACCGGCAGGTCGCTGCATGCCGTCGGGCACAGGCAATAACCCGCCTCGAGCGGCGGCAGGCCGTAACCTTCGAACCGCGTCGGGAAGTAATTGAGCGCCGATTCCTTGAACAGCGCGAACTTCTCCGCGCTGCTGATGTTGGTGCGCAAATCCAGCGTGATCCCTTCGGCCTCGAACTGGCTGCGCCATTTTTCGAATGCGCCATCGGGGCCCTGCTCGAGCGTGCGGTTGATGACGAGCGTGTAGCCGCCGAGCCCCGCGCCCAGCAGCGGCGCGAGCATGTCGTAGCCCTTGTGCGGGCTCAGGCGCGTGAGGAACACGATCTGTTTTTTGCGTTCGGCGGGTTCGGGGACCTGGTCGGCGAGCACCGAGTTGATGCCGGGGTGGCAATACTCGAACAGGCAATGGCGCGGCGCGCGCGTGTAGAATTCGCGCGCCCATTTGCGGCCCTCGTCCGAGATCGAAACGATCATGTCGGCGCGTTCGCTGACAATTTCCCAGCCGAGCCAGCCGCGCGGATCGCGCTTGAACGGGCTGACCGCATTGAACCAGTTGGGGCTCTCAAAATTAATCAGCACGACGCGCGCGCGGCATTCGATCGCGTGGCGCAGGAACTCGCCGTGGCAGTAATAATCGTTCACCGCCGGGATGATCACGACGACGTCGATCGAGCGGTCGGCCCACGGCGACAGGTTGCGCAGGTCGGTCGTCCGCAGCCGAACGCGCGAAAACGGCCGGAATTCCTCATACATTTCGGGCACGGCGTCGGTGAGGATATCGACGTCCGCGCCGGCCATCGCAAGCCCCTCGGCCATCGTGATCGTGGCGAGCCTTCCGCCCGAGTAGCCTTGCGCCGGCAGTCTGCAAAGGATTCGCACGCGCATCGGCTACTCCTTCACCCCGCGGATGATCGCCGCGACCGAGCACTCATGCCCGTCGCGATTCGGTTCGCGCGGATCGGCCGACGAGCGCCAGCCGTCCTGTTCGGCGACGTACCACTCGGCCTTCGCGATCACGCCGCAGTCGGAGAGCGCCGCGAGCGCGGACTCGACCGACGCCGGATCGGCCTGCTCATCGACGACGCCGACGAGCAAACGCCCGCCCGATGACAATGACGTGCTCATCTGCCGGCAGGCGTCGGCCAGCGGGCGCGTCAAAAATAAAGCGTTTTTGCCGGGAATCGTGAAGCCGCTGAGCACGAGATTGAACTGCTTGCGCGGCCGGCACCACAGCGCAATCGCGCCGCCGAACCGGTAGGCTTCGGGGAAGCGCTGGTAACCGTCGCAACAGCGCGCGCCGGCGTAGGTGCGCATCACCGTCGATGTGGAATCGTTGAGATTCGTGAAACACACGCGGCCGCAGCGCGCAGCAAGCGCCTGGTTGAGCATCTTGCTCGCGATCGTGCCGGAGACATCGACCAGTTCAACGCCCTCGGCAAGGTATCGGCGCCAGTGCGCGCAGGCGGCGATGTAAAGGAGCCGCTCGTCTAATTAGCGCGCGT
>JAJFUE010000150.1 GCA_021372575.1 bacterium
GCGCGCGCGACTCATCCGTTTCTGGCGCCCGCTTTGGGGCGCAATTTCTGATTTTCCATCTCACCCCGGCGGCGCTGCGCTTCGCCGGGGGCTACTCGCGGACGCACCTTTGGTGCGTTACATCGCCAGTCGGGTCGGAGACCCGACCTGCCTTTTATTTCCCCATCAAACGCTGCGCGACTTTTTCGAGGCCGAACGCGTGCGCGCCTTTGAACAGGACCACGTCGCCCGGCATCAGTTCGCCACTGAGGGACTCCGTCAACTCGTCGCGGTCGTCGAACGCGCGCGCCGGGCGGTTCAGCGACAGGATCGATTCGGCGACGCTGGCCATGCTCGACCCGAGCGCAAACAAGACCGCGCCCGGCATTTGCGCGATCAGCGCGAACAGGACACGGTGGAATTCGTCGCTGCGCTCGCCCAGCTCGAGCATGTCCGCAAGCACCAGCACGCGCCGGCCGTGAACCGGCATCTCGGCGAGCGTGCCGAGCGCGCCGATCATCCCCGCCGGCGACGCGTTGTAGCAGTCGAGAATGAACGTGATGTCGCCGACGCGCTCGATCTGGCCGCGCAATGGCTCGGACTTGAACTCGGCAAGGGCCTCGCCGACCCACGCCGGATCGAAACCGCCGGCCTGCAAAAGCGCCGCGGCCGCCGCGACGTTTTCGATGAGATACGCGCCGAACAGCCGCATCTCGAGCCCGGGCATCGTCTGGTTCGGCAGCGCGAGGTCGAACCGCGTCCCGCCGTATTCGGTCAGCGCGCTGTTCTCGATCCGGATCGCCGCGGCGGCGGGATCGATTCCGTCCTCCGCGCTGAAGCCAATCATCGAATTGCGGCCGTTGAACTCCGCAAGCCCACCGGCCGTGTTTTCGCAGCACGCGTTGACGGCGAGCGGCGTCCCCGGCGCGCAGCCGCGGAACAGGTCGAGCTTGGCCGACGTGAGCCCCTCCTGCGAGCCGAACATGCCGATGTGCGCCGTGCCGATGTTTGTCAAAACGGCGGCCGAGGGCTGCGCGATTTCGGCCAGCCGGCGCAGCTCGCCGGGCTGGTTCATGCCGAGCTCCATGACCGCAACGTCGTGGTCGTTGAGTTCCAGGAGCGTGAGCGGCATGCCGATCAGGTTGTTGTAATTGCCGATCGGCTCGAGGACTTTCATGTGCCTTGAAAGCGCGCTCGCGACAAGCCGGCGCGTCGTGGTCTTGCCCGCGCTTCCTGAAATCGCAAGCAGCGGTCCGCCCCAGCGGCGGCGCACTTCGGCCGCCAGGTCGCCGAGCGCGCGCAACGTGTCATCGACAACGACGATCGGCACGTCGTCGAGTTCCCACTCGGTCGGATCGAATCGCCGATCGACAATAAGGCCTGCGGCGCCGTGGCCGACGGCCTGCGCGGCGAAGCGATGGCCGTCGAGTTTCTCGCCGCGCAGCGCGAGGAAGAACTGCCCCGGCGCGATCGCGCGCGAGTCGGACGACACCGCGCCAAACGGCAAATGCTCCCAGCCGGGCTTGACATCGGCGCCCATGACGGCCGCCGCGTCGGCGAGGGTCCACTGGGGGAGAGGTTTAAAGTTATTGTTAATCATAAAGAATAATCGAATTTAAAATGATAAATGAGAAATTTAAAACGAGCCCGTATGCGCTCGTTCTTGCTCATTCCGATTCATTGCTCATTTCTCATTGCTTATTGCTCATTTCTCATTCAATTAGAATTACTGATTCATGGTTTCAAAACGGCTTCGCGGGCGGTTTCGCGGTCGTCGAAGTGGGTCTTCTTCGCGCCCACGATCTGGTAGTCCTCGTGGCCCTTGCCGGCGATCACGACGACGTCGCCCTTCTCGGCCATCGCGATCGCGCGCCGGATCGCCGCGCGGCGATCGAGCAGAATTTCCCACTTGAGGTCGTGCGTGGCGGCGGCCTTGACGCCGTCGGCGACGGCCTTGGCGATCGTCTCGGGGGCCTCGGTGCGCGGGTTGTCGTTGGTGATGATGACCTGGTGCGCGAGGCGGGCCGCGGCCATGCCCATGAGCGGCCGCTTGAGCGGGTCGCGGTCGCCGCCGCAACCGAAGACCGCGATGAGGCGTTTCCGCGCCAGCCCGCGCGCGTTGAGCAGCAACTGCTCGAGCGAGTCGGGCGTGTGCGCGTAATCGACGATGATCGGGAACGGCTGGCCGGCCTCGACGCGCTCGAAGCGGCCCGGCGCGCCCTTCATGACGGCCAGTCCGCGACGGATCGCGTCGGGATCGATCCCGACCGCGAGCGACAGCGCCGCGGCCGTCAGGCAGTTGACCGCGTTGAAAATCCCGGTGAGCGGCGTGTCGATTTCGATCGTGCTGCCGTGATGCGCAATCTTGATGAGCATGCCGCCGCGCGTCTTGCAGCGCAACGATTCAACGCACAGGTCGGCGCGGCGATGAGTCATCGAATAGCTGAGCTTGCGCTTGCACAGGGTCGAGCGCTCGAAATCGCGGCCGGCGGGATCGTCGAGGTTCAGCACCGCGACGGCGTCGGGATTGGACGGCAGCACCTCGGTGAAGAACCGCTCCTTGGCCTTTTTGTAAAGACCCATGTCGTGATGGTAGTCGAGGTGGTCCTGCGTGAAATTCGTGAGCGCGCCGGCTGCGAAGCGGATGCCGTCGGCGCGGTGCTGGTCGAGGGCGTGCGAACTGACCTCCATCGCCACGCCGCGCACGCCATCGCGCTCCATGCGCGCCATGCGGTCGGCGATCACCGTCGGCGAGGGCGTGGTCTGGCTGGCGACCTCAATCTTGCCTTTCCATCGCATGTTGACCGTCGTGAGCACGCCCGGCTCGATGCCGGCCGCCTTGAAGATCGCCTCCATCATGTAGGCGACGGTCGTCTTGCCGTTGGTGCCGGTGATGCCGACGACGGTCATCTTGCGCGAGGGCTCGCCGGCGAGCTTGTGCGCGACAAGCGCGAGAGCGCGCCGCGGGTTATCGACCTGGAAACATGGAATCGCGAGCGGCAGGTTCGGGTCACGCCTGCCGACGAGCGCCGCCGGGGCGCCGCGGCCGGCCGCGTCGGCAAGGAACTGGTTGCCGTCGGCATGCGTGCCGTCGATGGCGACGAACAGCACGCCGGGGCCGCAGCGGCGCGAATCCTCGCTGACCGAGCCGACCATCAAATCGGCCGGAACGGACGGGTTGACCCGCAGGTTCGCTTCGGCGAGTACTGCTTTCAATGAAATGGGCATGCGGTTCGGATCCTCAACGCGTCGCGGCGACGGCACGAGCCTCGCGCGTGCGGGCGGCTTCGCTCGGAAGCGCGAACACCACGGTCACCGCGCCCGAGTCCGGGATCGGGCTGCCGGCCGGAGGCTCCTGGCTGACAACCACGCCCGAGCCTTTCATTTTAGGGTGAATCCCGAGTTTTGCAAGCCTGTCGGTGACCTGAACCCACGTCAGCCCCTCAAGGTTTGGCATGCGCGGCCCCGTCGCCACCGAGCCCATCGCGTCCATGCCGGGCAGCACGGGCATCGGCAGCAGGGGTTTTCCGGGCTGGCCGGGTGCGGTCGGATTGAGCCCCGCGAGGGGCGTCGGCGCGACGGCCGGCTGCGCGCTCGCCAGCAGCGGATCATCCGGCTTGTCCTTGGGGATCTGCAGCAGGTGCAGCGCGTTCGTCGCGACTTCCTTGAACACGGGACCGGAAACCTGGCCGCCGTATTTGGCGGCCTGCGGCTCGTCGATGCAGACGTAAACCGCAATGCGCGGATTGGACAGCGGGATCAGGCCGGCGAAACCGGCGAAGTACTGGTCGCGGCCGTCACGCTTGACCTGCTTGACGGCGGTGCCGGTCTTGCCGCCGACGCTGTAGCCGGGGATGCGGGCGTAAAGGAAACCGGTGCCGTCCTCGCCCTCGACCACACCCTGCATGAGCTCGCGGACCTGTGTGGCCACGGCGGGGCTGATCGTCTGGTTGATCACGGTGGGCTCGAACTTCTTGATCACTTCGCCGTGCGGCGAACGGATTTCCTTGACGAAATGCGGGCGCATGCGCTTGCCGTTGTTGCCGATCGACTGCAGGGCGCTGACGACCTGAAGCGGTGTGAGCCCGGCCTCGTAGCCGTACGAGAGCGACGCGCGCGACTGCGCGGTCCAGTCGTTCACGTCGCGGAACAGGCCGCGGACCTCGCCCGGCAGATCGATCCCGGTCGTGCGGCCGACCCCGAACCGGCTGAGCGCCTCGTAATAGACCGTCGGCTCGAGCCGCTCGCTGAGCAGCGCGTGGACGACGTTGCTCGACTCGGCGAAGGCCTTGGTGTATGGGACAATCCCGAACGGGTGGACGTCCCTGACCGGGCGGCCGTGAAGCATGACCAGCCCGCCCTTGCCATCGACCATCTCGTTGGGCGTGAGCAGGTTCTTGTCGAGCAGGATCGCCGCCGTGAAGATCTTCATGACCGAGCCGATTTCGTAAAAATCGGTCACGGCGCGGTTGCGCAGCGTCTCGGGCGCTTCCTTGAAGAAACGGCCGAAATCGCCGAGGTCGAAATCGGGGCAGTTGGCGAGGGCGAGGATCGCGCCCGTCGGCACGTCCATCACGATCACCGTGCCGCCCCTGGCGCGCATGCGGTTGACTTGCTTGCGCAGCTCGTTCTCGGCGAACATCTGGATTTCGCTGTTGAGCGTCAAGACGAGCGTGTTGCCGGAGGTGGCCTTGATCGCCTCGGGGTCGAGTGGCGCGATGTGCTTGCCCCACGACCACGTCGGCACGCTCAGCTTGCGCCACGAACCGTTCAGGTAGGAGTCATAGACCGATTCCAGGCCGGCCTGGCCGATGTTGTCGCCGCCGCCGTCGGGCTTGGTGAAGCCGATGATGTGGCACGCGAGCCGGCCGTGCGGGTAGTCGCGCTTGCTTTCGCGCTCCAGTTCGACGAATCCCGTCTCCAGTTTCTGCTTTTCCGCATACATCTGGATCGCCTGGCTGATCTTCTCGTCGGCCTTGCGATAGACGTAGCTTCTGCGGGGCGGTTTCCAGAGCTCGCGGATGCGGTCCTCGGAGCGGTTCAGGATGCGCGCCAGGTCGGAGACGAGCCTCTTCGACGGCTTCTCGACCTTGCGCGTGTCGAGGATGATCGTGTCGCTGAAATGGGAGGTGGCGAGCGGCGTGCCGTTGCAATCGAGGATGTCGCCGCGCAGGGGCTTGAGCACGACGACGCGGTTTTGCTGGTCCTTGGCGGTTTCGAGGAAGTCGGCGTTCTGGCGGATCTGCAAGTGATAAAGCCGCGCCTCGATGACGCCGTAGGCGCCCATGCAAAGCACCACGAGAAGGATCATGCGGAGTCGATACGTTTTCTGGAACATGGCTGCCATCTGTCTTTGGAAATCGCGCTCGTCATCGTCATCGAGGCTCGTGCGGCTCGGCCTCAGGCCGCGTTCGGCGAATGCGGCCTACCGGGGTTGCCCGTCTTGCCATCCGTATGTCAACCCTCCCGTTTGCCATCCCTCGCTAACGAACTTTCCCGGGGCAAACGGCCGCCCCGGGAAAGAGAATAAACTCAAGATGTGAAAACCGAAAACTCAAAATCTGGAAGTCGTGGCGTCATGTCGCGTTGATCTGCGATTCCATTCGGTTTTGGATTGTGCGCGCGAGATTCAGGATTTTACAATAGACGCCAGGCAGGGGGCGGGCCGTTTCGGATGGCGATCTTCATTCGGCCCGACCCCGCGCTGTCTCCGGCCGCCCGTTTCCATCTGTTGAAACGGGCGGTTTTGTGTTCGGACAGCATTGCCTGGCGGCTTCACAGTTGGCCCGCGTGTGATGTCAGCGGCATCGGTTCGGCGGGGAATCGAGCTTGGCGCGGCCGGGTCGAAACAAACCCGTGAGCGGGCAACCAGTCGATGTCAGGGGACGGCCCGAAATTTTGGACGGGGTTGCGTGCAGCGGGAGCGGGAACGGAAGCAACGGGAACTCGGGCTGCGGCGTTTGGGTCGTCCTGGTCAGCACCTGCGCTCTTGAACGGGGGATACAGCGGTAGCGGAAAAAAGCTATGGCTACGGGGTAACGGGTGCGGGCGCGCGTGCCAAACCGTGAAGCGAAACTGTTCCTCCTTGTCGTGAATCGTGATCCGTCTTCTAAAACTTCAACACTCAGCACTCAGGACTCAATTGGTCCTCGCGTGGGCTTCGGCCACGAGGCCGAGCCGCTGGCCGAGCGCCTCGATCCAGATGCGGTCGGCTTCGCCGGCGTCCTCGGAGGCCGGCATGGAACCCGTCGCGCGGGCCATGGCGTAGCGGGTGGCGATCTCGTGGTCGAGGCGCAACGCCTGGCGCTGGCCGGGCTCCAGCTTGACCATCCCCAGCTGGCTCGAGGCATAGGCCAGCAGCCGGTCGCGCTGCTTGAGCGCCTCGGTCTTGCTTTCGAGAACCTTGATTTCGTTGAGCAGGCGTTCTTCCTGGGCCTGCTGGCCGATGATCTGCGCCCGCAGCTCGTTCAAGCTGAATCTGAGATGAAGGTGCATGAGGACGAGGCCCAGCACAACGGCCAGCAAACTCAGCGTCCGGACGATCACGGCCGGCGTCAATGCCCGCGGCGCGGGCTCGACTTCAGGGCATCGTGTCAGTCGTGGCATCTTCGTAACTCCCGCTCTCTTCCATCACTCATCATTCATCATTGCTTCTGAATCGCTCTTAGCTTCGCCGACCGGCTTCTCGGGTTGCGCTGAATCTCTTCTTCGCCCGGCCCGATCGGCTTGGGCGTCAGGAGCTTTGCCCGCGCGGGCTCTCCGGTCTCGGGCAGCGGCCACGGCGGCCTCGGCGCCGTTGCCATCCGCTTCATGAAATCCTTGACCCTGCGGTCCTCGCCCGAATGAAACGTGATGACGACCAGACGGCCGCCGGGGCGAAGCAGTTCGAATGACTCGGGTAAAATCCGCTCCAGCCGCTCCAACTCCTGATTCACTTCGATCCGCAGCGCCAGAAAAAGTCTCGTGGCCGGGTGAATCTTCTCGGGCCACGCCTTGCGCGGGATCGCGGCCTTGACGATCTCGGCCAGCTGCCGCCCCGTCCGGATCGGCCCCTGCTTGCGGGCCTCGACGATGCGGGCGGCGATCCGCCGCGCCCACCGCTCGTCCGAATGCCCGAAGATCATCTTCGACAGCGCTTCTTCGGTCCACTCGTTGACGATGTCGGCGGCGCTCGGTCCGGGGTTTTGCGGCGACAGGCGCATGTCGAGCGCCTCGTCGCTCTCCCAGCTCAGGCCGCGAGCCGGGTCCAGGATTTGTGGATTGGAGGGGCCGAGGTCGTACAAAAAACCGTCGGGTGCGGCGGGTTGTACTCCAGCTTCAGCAAGAACCTCAGCAAGAACGGGGAGCAGGTGAGCATGGTCGGTCAGCAACAGGCGGTAACGGGTTGGTGCAACATGGGCGGCTTCGATCCGCTTTCGAGCCGCCTCGAGCATCTGCGGGTCCCAATCGGCCCCGACCAGCAGCCCCTCTTCATCCAACTGGCGCAAAATCGCCAGACTATGTCCCCCGCCGCCAAGCGTGCCATCGACGATGACGTCGCCGGGCTTCGGGGCCAAAAATTGCAGCACCTCCTTGGTCAGCACCGGTTCGTGCTCAGCCGGCGCTCTTTCCATGGCCATCAGGGCTTCTGAACCCCGGGGGCATTGATGACATACTGGATCGGCTGGGGCTTGTCGCCGCGGCGCGCCAGTTGGGTGGCCGCCTCGCCCCATGCCGGAAGACTCTTCTCGAACATCTCGCGCCACGTCTTGGCGTCGAACAACTGCATGAACTTGATGTTGCCCACGATCACGACCTGACGGTCGATCCCGGCCAGCTCCGCCATCATCGGGTTGAGCTTGATCCGGTTCTGCTTGTCCAGGGTGACCAGTTCGGCAAGCGAGGTCGCCAGGTTGAGGATCATGCGCTCCTGGCTGTCGCGGTCGTCCAGCTTGCTCCAGCTCTCGAGTTCGGAGCGGAAGTAGCCGGCCGGCATGATCTTGATCGAGCGGTCGGGGGTGATCATGACGCCAACCTTGTCGGCGTCGGCGGGCTCGAGGGCGCGCAGGACCGACATGAACCGGGACGGGATTCCCACCCGGCCCTTCTGGTCCACCGTCATCTGCTCATTGCCAAGGAAAAGCTGTTCCATCGGCTGCCCGTCCCCTGAAGCAGGCCAAACGCCGCCTGCTTCGCCCCAAATCACCAAAAAAGCTTCAAATGCTTCCCGTCCAAAACTACGGTCTTACCGCGTGAGGCCAAATCTCCCACTTTTCCCCACTGAATGTCAACATTATTTTCATCGTCCCCACAATTTATTTTCATTATGGGCGACTCCACCAAAAAAAGGGCCCGGATCGTCTGGGTCAGGTCGCCAGCAGCCCGTTTTTTTTTGGGGGGGGCATCTGGGTCCTATAAGTCCTATAGGCCCCATGATTTGTAAAAAAAATATTCTCAAGTCCCCCGGCTCGTCCGGTCGATAAGTCAGACGAAGCGGCCGAGGTGTCTTGTGCCGCCCGTTGGAATCGTTTGTCGAAGGAGATCGCCGATGAAAAAGTTTTTCTTTGCCGCGCTGCTGGCCGTGGGGTTGATGGCGGTCCCGGCCGTGTCGCAGGCTCACTGCTATGACCGTGACGACTCGGATTACCCGCTGCGCTATGTGGCCTACGTGGTGCATCCGATCGGGATGGCCGTCGAATACACGATCCTGCGGCCGATCCACTGGCTGGTGTCGCGGCCGGCGGTCGCCCCGTGGGTCGGGCATTACCCGGACCAGTGCAAGGAAGAGTCCTGCCCCGATTTCGAGGTCTATTAAGCCGCGCGCGCTCCTGTATTTAGCCGAGAGCCCCGGACGGGATCGATCAAATCCCGGCCGGGGCTCGTGTGTTTAACGGTTCGTGCTCGTGCTCGTAATCGTAATCGAATACCCTCCCGGCAAACAAATCGCCGGCGAGGGCGCGGGCGTTTCTCTATTCATCTCTCATCATTCATCATTCAGCATTCATCATTCCATTTCACGCCTGCGGCGGCCCGCCTGCTGCCGTCCTCTTGCTGCGTTCGATCGATTGCAGCGCCAGGTAGTTGTCGCCGTATTCGGTCAGGTGATCCATCTCGTTGTCGAACTGGTCGAAATGGCGCTCCTCATCGACGACGAGCTGTTCGAACAGCTTCTTCGAGACCGAGTCGGCGTTGGCCGCGCACTCGTTGGCCCAGATGTTGTAGGCCTTGGCGCTGTCTTCCTCCATCTGGCGGGCGAGCGCCAGCATGTCCTTGACCTTGGTCAGCTTCTGGACCGGCGCCGAGGCGATGATTTCGACTTCGCCCTTGAGGAACAGGATGCGCTCGGCGAGCAGCTCGATGTGCATCATCTCCTGGATCGCAGTCTGCTTGAACAGCAGCGCCAGCAGGTCCAGCCCCTGGTCATCGCAGTGGAAGTGGAAATACATATACTGGTGGACGGCCGAAAGTTCGTCGGCCACGGCCTTGTTCAGCAACTTGACGCTGTTCTCGTGCATGAGCGTAGCTCCTTCGCTTCGATTTTGTTCGGGTATCAATAATATCCGCCAAGCCAAGTTTAATGGAACCGGGTTTGCCGAATCAAGAAGAAGGGGGAATCGTCGCGGCCGGGCACAAGAAAACCCCGGCGCGGGCGAATGAATTCGCGGCGCGCCGGGGCCGAACGAGGCGAAATGAATTCTCTATTTGCCCGCTTCGGCGGCGAAAGCCTTCTCGACGTTCCCCTGGCCGGCCGGCTTGGCGAAGCCGTTCTTCCAGAACGAGCAATTGGTGAACGAAACCCGGGCCATGCCGTCGTAGCCGGCCGTTTCCTTGACTTTCTTGTTGTCATAATCCCACGGGTATTTGAGCGAACGCAGATCAACAAGCTGCTTTACGTTGGAGACGGCGCAGTTCACGAACTTCGTCCCGGTGTTGCCGTCGGCGCCCTGGGCGTCCTTGCCGAAGCGGACGAGGTAGTTGCCGTTCATGAACGAGCAGTTCTCGAACGTGGTGTTCTTGGCGTTGCGCAGGAACATGCAGAGCTGGACGTCGGTCTCGACGCGCGGCTTGCACTCGAAGATGCAGTTGATGAACTTGTTGTTTTCCTGCGGGCCGGTCTCCATTTTGTTGGGGTTCTGGTTGACCTTCTCGTTGTCATAGACGCACAGGGCTTCCTCGCCGCCGATGCCCTTGCAGTTCTTGAACGTGTTGTCGTGCGCGCCGTCGCGGACCATGATGGCGTTGCGGAAGAAATACTTTTTCTGCGAGCTGTCGCCGAGGCAGTTGGTGTAGGTGTTGTGGTGCCCGCCCCACGCGCAGAAAATGCCCTCTTCGAAGCCGAACGCCGAGCAGTTGATGAACTGGTTGCCGGTGCTGTGGCCGTGCTGCTGGTTGCGCGGGTTTTTGGCCTGCGTGTCCTTGAGGCCGATGCCGTGGTTGCCCTTGCCGGTATAAGTCTGATCCTTGGCCATGCAGTTCTTGATCGTGTTGCGGCTGGACCAGCTGATCACCATGTAGTAGTCGGTGGCGAAGCGGTCGGCGCCGTCGAGCGTGCCGATCATCTGGCAGTTCTCGAGCACGTTGTCGTCCGACCAGATCAGGTGGACGTCCTCGCCGCCGGCGTTCTTGACGGTGCAGTTCCTGACCTGGCAGCGGCTGGCCGCCTCGAGCGCGATGCCCGTGCCCATCCACTTTTCCCAGCCGCAGTCGTACGCGGTGATGTTCTCCAGCACGATGTTGCTGCTGTTCTGGATCTTGACGCAGATCATGTATTGCGTGAGATCGATGTTTCTGATCGTGATGAATTGCTTGTTCGCGACGAGGATGCCGATGTTCTTGTAGTCGCCGACGCGGACGCCGTTGTCGAGCAGTGGCCTGGTCGCGCCGCGGCCTTCAAAGACGATCGGCTTGTCGGCCGTGCCGGAGTTGGCGAATGTCACGTGCTCGGGGCCGTATTGGCCGCCGGCGATATAGACGGTGTCGCCGGGCCGGGCCAGCATCGCCGCGTGGGAGATCGTTTTCCAGGCGCTCTGCTCGGACGTGCCGTCGGCGGCGTCGTTGCCGGTCGTGGCGACGTAATAGGTCGCGGCATCGGCCAACGCGGCGCATGCGGAGAAAACCGCAAGGATTGCGAAATAAATCACGAGCTTCTGGCTGCTGCGTCGGATCATGGTGATTCCCCCACTCAAGATTAAAACCCATGGGCGCACAACGTGCGGACTGCCCCACACTATGATGATTGGAGACAAAATTTACAAGCGAGTCGTGATCGGCGAAAGACGGGATTCTCGGGGCCCAAGGCCCCCGCTTTGTATGTGTTTAGCGCCACTTCAAATGGGGCATTTGGATTTGACCCGGAAAGGGTCGCATAGTTCATCAGCCCAGGGTGGAGCGAGGCTTTTGCGAGCGAAACCCTGGGACCAGATGCGAACACATCCGAGCCCTGAAGGGGCGACATAGTTTTTTTACGCGCGTTCCTACGATGTCGCCCCCTCAGGGCTCGGAGGAAAAATGATGGCATCTGACCCAGGGTTGTGCTCGCTGTACTCGCTTACCCTTGGACCAAATCAGCCTTTCAGGCTGAGCACAAAAACACGCTAAACACATACACAAGCTTGCTTGCCCGTGACTGGCTGGTATGCGGACGGGGAGCAAGCTCCCGCACTCCACATTAAGTTTTTTCCTTTTTGCAAGAGGCTCCCGTTTCAACGGTTTGAAAGAAGGCGCTAAACGCATACCCCGCTTTTGCGGAGGCCTTTACTCAGCACTCAGCACTCAGCACTTCTTCATTTGGCCTTGATGTCGAGGCAGAACAGCTGCTTGTTGTCGCGCATGTAGAGGCGGCCGTTGGCGATCGCCAGCGGCGCCCAGCGCTCCGAGCCCGGAGAAATGTCCATCTGGCTGATCTTTTCGAACCGTTCGGGGGTCAGGCGCGCGAGGATCATCAAGCCGTTCTCGCCGAGGATATAGTAGAGGCCGTCGGCGTACGTGAGCTGGCCCTTGGGGGGCATGGCGCCTTCCTCATCGAACCATTTCGTCGCGCCGGTCTTGAAATCGACGCACGTCAGGTCCATATCGCGGTAGCCATACAGATAGCCGTCCATGAGGATCGGCGTGCCGAAGTGCGCCTGGATCGACGTGTTCTGCCAAACCTTTTCGGCCGGATTGGGCTTGCTCATGTCGATCTTATAGACCGTCGAGCCGTGATGGTAGCCGGAGCTGACGAAGACCATGTCGCCCATGACGATCGGGCTGGCGGCATTGACGTCGTGGCGCGTCACCCATGGGAACGACCACAGGATTTTGCCGTCATCCATCCTCACGCCGGCGACCTGCTTGCCGGCCGCGAAGACGAGCTGCTTGACGCCGCCGAAATCCGCGACGACCGGCGTGGCGTAGCCGGCCAGGCCGTTGCCGCTCTTCCAGGCGATGCTGCCGTCCTTCTTGTTGAGCGCCATGAACGCCATGCCGTTGTTGCCGCCGGGGTTCACGAACAGCTTTTCGCCGACGATGAACGCCGACTGCGCGATGCCCCACGTGATGTTGCCCGCGCCGGCCATCTTGAGCATGTTCTTCTGCCAGACGATGTTCCCGCCGGCGGCTTTCATGCAGACGATCTCGCCGTTGCCGTCGATCGCATAGACGAAATCGCCATCGACCGTGGGCGTGGCGCGCGGGCCGTCGTGAGCGTCACGGGCGTCGTAGATCGGGCCGGTCGGGGTTTCCCACAGCTTGTTGCCCGTCTTCTCGTCGAAGCAGACGACATACTGCTTCTGCGCGTCCTGATACATTGTATAAACGTGGCCCTTTGCGACGGAAACGGACGAGTAGCCGGTCCCGAGCGGCTTCGTCCACAGGATCTTCGGTCCGCCGTCGGGCCATTTCTTCAGGAGGCCGGTCTCCTTGCTGATCCCGTTGTTGTCCGGGCCATGATAACGCGGCCAGTCCTCGGCGCAAACCGACGACGCCCAAACGATCGCAACCAGCGTGATAAGATAACGGATCATGACTCGCATCCTTTCATCCGGACGGATGGGACGGCGTTATTTCGCCGTGACGTCGATGCAGTAAATCTGACGCTCGTCGCGCGCATAGAACCGGCCGTTCGCCAGCGACGGGACGCCCCAGTTGTGGCTGCCCGAACCGAGCTCGATGCTGCCGAGGAGCTGGGCGCCGGCCGGGTTCATCCGCGCGACGGCGAACGCGCCGTTCTCGCCCCAGATGTAAAACAGGCCGTCGGCGTAAATCAACTGCGCGCGCGGCGGGAGCTTGCCCTCCTCGTCCTGCCACTTCAGTTTGCCGTCGGTGTCGATGCACGTGCCGGTCCCCATGCTGTAGCCGTAGAGGCAGTTGCCGACAAGCACGGGCAGCTGAACGTAGCACATGAGATCCCGGCTCTCCCAGAGCTCGGCGGCGGGATTGGGCTTCGTCATGTCGAGCTTGACGGCGGCGGTGCCGTGATAATACCCGCCGCTGACGAAGACCTTGTCGTCCATGACAACGGGGCTGATGGCGTTGAGGTCGTTCGTGGAACGCCACGGATACGTCCACAGGATTTTGCCGTCGGCCGGGCGGATGCCCGTCAGCTCGGTGCCGGTCACGAACACGAGCTGTTCGACTCCGCCGGCCCTGGAGATGACGGGGGTGTTGTAGGCGCCGATGCCGCTGCCGCTCTTCCAGACCGTTTCGCCGGTGGTTTTGTTGAGCGCGATGAACAGCGAGCGGCAGTCGCCGCCCGAGATGAAGATCACGTTGTTCCCGTAAATGAACGGCGACTGCGCCATGCCCCATTTGTTGTTCGCGCCGCCGGTCAGCCCGAGGATGTTCTTCGACCAGACGAGCTTGCCGTCGGCGGCGTTGAGGCACACCGCGACGCCGTTGGCGTCGAGCGCATAGACGCGGCCGCCATCGACGGTCGGCGTCGAGCGCGGGCCGTGATAGCCGTCGCGGCGGTCGATGAACACATCGCCGGTGCGGACCGGCGCGGGCCATGCCGGCTTGCCGGTTTTCTCGTCAAGCGCCGTCACGAACTGGCCTTCGCCGTCCTGATACATGGTATAGACGCGGCCGCCCGCCACCGACATGCTCGAGAAGCCGGTGCCGATCGGCGCGGTCCACGCGACCTTCGGCCCGCCGGTCGGCCACGCCTTGAGCAGCCCGGTCTCCTTGCTGATGCCGTTATTGCCGGGCCCGCGGAACCGCGGCCAGTCCTCGGCCCGGGCAACGGTCGCAACGATGAAAAGCGCGATCGCGAGATACCTGAACATCATGGTGCCTCCCCAGAATCAAACGGATGCGCGGCCGGAAACTTACAAAATCACAGGATAATCCTTATTGGCGGGCAAGTAAAGACGCGGGTGAGGGTGACATGGGTCATGAGACTTATGGGTCCCATGGGTCTTATGGGGCTGTTGGGTCCTCTGGGCAAAGAGCGAGATAACTGGAAAATGATAGGGGGCATCATTATAAAATAAAGCGGTGTGCCGACTGTATTTGCGCGAAAAGATTTGCCCATGAGATTCGCAGTTCAATTTTGCGTCATTGCGTCGTGCGTTCTTTTGACGCCGGCTGCGTTCGCCGCCGACTGGACGATGGACCGGGGCAATCCGCAGCGGACCGGCGTCGCCGTGGAGCAGTTGCCGGATCGGCTTCAGCTCGTCTGGAAATTCAAGGCCGACGCCGGATTCGAAGTCGGCGCGGCGATCGCGAAGGGCATCGTTTATGCCGGCACCAGGCGCGGCCACATGTATGCCATCGACATGGACGCCAGCCGCACGCTGTGGCGCGGCCGCGTGCTGCGCGGCGGCCTCGCCAGCACGCCGCTCATTGACAATGGCCGCCTGTACGCCACCGACCAGCGCGGCGGGATCTACTGCCAGGACATCGCCACGACGCGCACGTTCTGGACCGTCCGCACCGGCGCCGAGATGCACTCGTCGCCCGTGATCGTGCGCGGCCGGCTGCTGATCGGCTCCTATGACCAGACGCTCTACGGCCTCGATCCGGCGTCGGGCGAGCCGGTCTGGAAGGCGCTGACGCAGGGGCCGGTCCACTGCGGCGCCGCGATCGACGACGGCCTCGCGTTCGTGGCCGGCTGCGATCATATCCTGCGCGCGATCGGCCTCACGTCCGGGACGCAGGCGTGGGAACTCAACATGGAAAGCTACGCCGCCGCGACGCCCGCGATCGCCGACGGCGTGCTTTACGTCGGCCATTTCGGCGGCGCGGTGATCGCGGTCGATCTGGCCACGCACAAAATCCGCTGGGAATACAAGCCCGAGCAGGACCCCCAAAAAGAACCGAAACCGTTTTACGCCTCGTGCGCCGTGACGCGCGATCGCGTCGTCGTCGGCAGTCGCGACGGGAAGGTCCACTGCATCGACCGCGCCAGCGGCAAGCGCGTCTGGGAGTTCGCGACCCGGGCCGACGTCGATGCCTCGCCGGTCATCGCCGGCAGGCGCGTTTATGCCCCGTCCAACGACGGCACGCTCTATGCGCTCGACCTTGACACCGGCGAAAAGATATGGGAATACGTGACCGGCGCGCCGATTTCGGCTTCGCCGGCCATCAGCGGCGGGCGCCTTGTCGTGGGCGATCGCGACGGCAATCTCTACTGCTTCGGAGCGAAAGAAAAACCATGAGACGCGCATTCACGCTGATCGAGCTGCTCATCGTCGTCGCGATCATCGCCATCCTGGCGGCGATCGCCGTCCCGAATTTCCTCGAAGCGCAGACGCGGTCGAAGGTGTCGCGCGCGCAGGCCGACATGCGCACGATCGCCACGGCCGTCGAGTCCTACAATATCGACTACAACACCTACGTCTTCGACGCCGACGACATCCCCGGCGCCAACCTCTCCGACCCGTCGATCTGGGACCAGCGCATCGTCTTTGCCAGGCTCACGACGCCGATCGCCTACCTGTCGAGCTTCATCCATGACCCGTTCAACGTGCGCACGCCCGACGCCAACGAAGCCAACTCGATGGGCATCATGATGACGAAAATGCTGTTCCCCGGCGAGCCGCCGTTCCTGTATTCCTACAACACCGACACGCCCGCCGGCGCGAGCAAGCCGGCGACATACGGCATTACGTCACTCGGCCCGAACAAGATCTTCGATTCGTGGAAGGTGCAATACTTCCCCGACCGCCGCACGGGCATGATCGAGTGCACGTATGACCCGACCAACGGCACGGTGAGCGACGGCGATATCGTGCGCTACAGCAAGGGCCAGCCATAACACGAATAGCCGTGCGAAGTTTTCGCGCTCGTGCTCGTAATCCTGACCTGGCCAAGCCGGAACAATTATTCCCATTCCCCCATCCTGCCCCACCTCGACCTCCTTGCATTTTCTCCACCCGATTCGGGATAATAAACCCATCCACCAGTGATCGGAGCGGGCCATGATCAAGATCTATATGTTGCGCCATGAGGAAGCGGTTCCAAGGAACGCCCGGGGGCTGGATCGTGATCGCGCGTTGACGCCGGAGGGCGAGAAGAAAATCGCCGCCTCGGCGCGCGGCATGGCCCGGCTGGGGATCACCCCCGACCGGATCTGGACGAGCCCTTACGTGCGCGCCGTGCAAACGGCCCGCGCCGCCGCGGCCGATCTCGGCATGGCGGACAAGATCGAGGAGAAAAAAGAGCTTTCGCCGGGGGCCGATCCCGGCGAGATCGCCGACCTGATCGCCAAACAGATCGGCGAGGAAGGCTCCGTGATGATCGTCGGGCACAACCCGGATTTCGAACAACTGATCGCGTGGCTCATCTCGCCGCGCGGCGACGCCAACATCGATTTCAAGAAGGGCGCGCTCGCGCTGATCCACGCCGGCCTGCCGATCAAGCAGGGCTCGGCGTCGCTCCGCTGGCTGATGATTCCGTCCCAAATGGCCCAGGCTGACCAATAGCGATTTCGGTATGCGCTTGCATTCTGACGCCGACGGCGATTCAATGAGCCATTCGGTTGCGAGACACGTCACGAGCGCGGAGAAGCATGGAAGAAGTGAAATCAGAGCAAATGGTCGAGCCGCCGCCACGCCAGGAAGTCGTGCTGCGGCCCCGCCAGATCAGTGAAGGCCTGCGGTCGGAGTATCGCATCAGCCGTTTCCCGGCCACGATCGGCCGCCACGCCAGCAACACGGTCGAGCTGACGAGCGATTCCATTTCGCGCTATCACGCCCGCATCGAGCAGGCCGGCGCGGCGTTCCGCCTGCTGGACCTGCGCTCCTCCAACGGCACGTTCGTCAACGGCCGCCGCGTGCAGGTCGCCGAGATCACCGATCAGGACACCGTCAGCTTCGGCACGATCGAGTTCTCGATCACGATCCAATCGACGTCGGAGCCCGTTCCCCTCGGCAATCACTCGGACGAATCGACGACCAGCGAGGTGCATTTCCTCCAGCGCGGCGAGCTCGAGCAAACCGTTTTCCATGCGCAGTCGGCCGAGGAGCACCCGGAGGTCCCGCCGCTTACCGAGGAACTCACGGGCCGCCAGGACCTCATCGACGCCCGCGAGCGGCTGATCGGATTTTACCGCCTTCAGGAAATCGTCAAGCTGGGCGGCGACGAGTCGCACCTCGCGCGCGGCGTGCTCGACCTGCTGTTCGACGCTCTGCCCGCCGACCGCGGCGTGTTCCTCATTCGCGACAGCCAGGACGCGCTCCTGTTCCGCCCCGTGGCGATCAAGACCCGCGCCGGCCAGGGCCACGAGCGCATCGGCATCAGCCGCACGATCCTGCAGCGCTGCCTGCGCGAGCGCATCGCGCTGCTGACGCGCGACGCCGGCGACGACATGCGCCTCAAGCAGTCGGAGTCGGTGATCACGAGCCAGATGCGGTCGGTGATGTGCGTGCCGCTCATCAGCGCGAACAACGTTTTGGGCTTCTGCCACCTCGACACGATCAACGCCGTGCGCTCGTTCACGCACGAGGACCTGGCCTACCTCGTCAACCTGTGCGGCGAGATCGCCGTGCACATGCACAACCTGCGCATGACGCGCGAGCGCATCCAGTCCGAGCGCATGGCCGCCATCGGCCAAACCATCACCGGCCTCGCCCACAACATCAAGAACATCCTGCTGCTGTCGCAGGGCGGCATGGAGCTGATGGAAAAGCGGCTGGCGTCACGCCAGTATGAGGCGCTCGAGGAAACCTGGTCGATCGCGCGGCGCGGCCTCGACCGCATCAACTCGCTCGTGCAGGACATGCTCGATTACTCGCGCGCGCGCCAGGTCGAGCGGCGCAAGGTCGATGTGAATCACTTGATCGACGACCTGGCCGAGTCCTACGCCGAGGAACTCTCGAAGCGGCGCATTGAAATGCGGATCGACCTCGACGCCAGCGTGCCGCCGCTGATGCTCGACGAGCAGGGCCTCGAGCGCGCGATCGTCAACCTCATCGTCAACGCCATGGAGGCCGCGCAGGACGCCGGCGGCTGGATCCGCCTCGCCACGCGCATAAACGAGGGCAACCTCGAAATCGTCATCGAGGACAACGGCAGCGGCATCCCCCGCGAGATCATGCCGCGCCTCTTCATCCCGTTCTTCACAACCAAAGGCAGCAAGGGCTCGGGACTGGGCCTGGCGATGACGAAAAAATTCGTCGAGGACATGGGCGGCCGCATCGACGTCCGCTCCGACGAAGGCAAGGGCACCGCCTTCACGATCACGCTCTACGTCAGCCAGCCGTTGCCGCGCCTCGGGCCGCCCGAGTCCGAATCCGAGTCCGAACCCGAGTCCTCCGCCGAAGCCGAGTAACCGTTTCGCGAAGGCTGGAATCCTAACCTGGTCAAGCCAGAACCAAATCTCTTCATCAAAGGCCAGGCGTGCAGTCAGTCGGCTTCAGCCGACTCCTCTTTGCACCCTGCTTTAGCCGGGTATGTGTTTAGCGCGTTGGTAATCGGTTGTTGCGAGCGCAAGGTAAAAAGCGCGCGCTGAAAGCGCAACAAGAATATAGCCTGGGGCACAGCGAAGCGACGCCCCAGGTCAGAATCGCATCACGTTAGGAAGCTCTGAAAGAGCGGAAGAAATCCGTGGTCCATTTCTTTCGCGCCTTCAGCGCTCTCGTTTTCTTGGGATCTTATCCTGGGGCGTCGCTTCGCTCTGCCCCAGGCTGTATTCTCTCGCGCCTTCGGCGCTCTGGTTGACACCGCCATTCGGTTACAACCAGCT
>JAJFUE010000156.1 GCA_021372575.1 bacterium
CGGCCGGCTTCGGCGCCTCGGTGGTTTCCTGCGTCTGAACGTTCGGTTCGTTCACCGTGACCTGCGGCCCGCGGTTCGCGCCGCGCTGCGGCAGCAGCACGCCCTTGAACAGGTATCCGGCCGCGGCAAGGCAGCACAGGAGGAACAAAAAACCGACAAACTTCCCAAGCTTGGGGGGACCGACGTTGGAATCCATCGTCCGCTCCTTCGTTTAATTAATGCGGCGCGCGGCCGCCCCCTCACCCTGACACTTAGCAGGCTAGTATAATTCCGCCGCCGCAGGATGCAAGGATAACAGGAATGATGAATGATGAGTGATGAATGCCCGATGGCTCTTGGTCCATTTCGTCCATTCAGTCCATCTGGGCTTGCCGTTGAACCGCGAAGCGGTTCGATCTCAAAGCCGTGGGTTGGTTCGGAGAACTTGTTCGACGAACCTACCCACGGTCGGATGAGGTTTCATGCAGAACCGATTTATCGGTTCGATCATGGAATCTATTGACGCCGATCTCTCCTGATTAAAATCACTCCGGCATGCCTTTCACTTTCTCCAATAGCATCGTCAAAAACAACCCCACGTCCGTGACGATAGACCGCGACTCGAGCGATCCCCTGTCCGCCAGCTTCGTCGCGACGGCCGGATTGATATCGACGCACACCAGCCTCACTCCTCCCGGCGTCATGTTGCCGACGCCGATCGAGTGCAGCATGCTCGACAGCATCAACACCATTTCCGCGCCCGCCAGCAGCCGCTGGTATTCGCCCTGCGCCGCGACCAGATCCATCATCGTTTCCGGCAGCGGGCCGTCGTCGCGAATCGACCCGGCAAGGCAGAACGGAATGTCGTTTTTCACGAGCTCGTACATGAATCCGTTCTTGAGCACGCCCTGGGCGACCGCATCCGCGATCGACCCGCACTTCCTGATCATGTTGATCGCGCGCAGGTGATGCCGGTGCCCGCCGTGAACCGTCAGGCCGCTCTGGTAATCGACGCCGAGGCTGGTTCCATAAAGCGCCAGCTCGATGTCGTGCGTGGCGAGTGCGTTGCCCGACAGCACCGCGCTGATGAAGCCCATGCGCGCGAGCTCGCACAACGCGGGGATGCCGCCCGTGTGCACGACGACCGGCCCCGCCACGAGTACGATCCTCCCGCCATGCTTGCGAATCTGGACCATTTCCCACGCGACCGCATCGACGGCGAGCTCCACGCGCCGCTCGCTCGAGACCGCCGACGACATGAACGCGAACTCCTCGGTCTGGCGCTCGCCGGCGGGCTTGCTGCGCGCGATGACGCGCAGGCCATCGACGCCCACGACGACTTCCTGCCCCTTGCGCAGGTCGCGGATGAGGCTCACGGCGGCGCGCGGCCCCACGCGATCGACCACGATGACGCCGTCCATCCGTTGCTGCGTGACCGGAACCCAATGGCCATCGACCAGCACGTCGGTGTGGTGGATCGTCGTGCAATAAAAATCATCCGGGGAGACGCCGTCGATTTCGACTTTCGCAAGCCGGGCCGGCTTCTCCGTTGTTTCGTCGATCCGCGCGCCAAGCTGAAGGAGCTGCGCCAGGATCGGCTCCAGCACGCCCGCGTTCGGCGCGCTCACCGCCAGCCGCGCGAACGAATGATCCTCGCGGCGCTGGCCGGGGCGCAGCTCGAGCGTCTCGAAGCTCCCGCCGCCGCCCGCGATCAGGTCCATCGCGCGCACCAATATCCCGTTGTCGAACAGGTGGCCCTCGATCGTCATCGTGCGCCGCACCAGTTCGCTCGGGGCCTTTTCGCCGGCCTGCGCGGCGGATTCGTCGAGTCGCAGGCACAGGCAACGCGCCGACCCGCCGGCAAGGATGAACTGGTCGAGGGGCGTCTGGATCACGCGCAGCCCGCGCGACGAAAGCCGCCCCGCCAGCGTCGGCGAGCACCGGTGCATCACGAGCATGCCGTCGATCTGAACGGCGTTGCAGGCGAAGTCCAGCGCGTCGCGCTCGTCGATTTCGATGCGCCTCGATTCGGGGACAAGCTCCTCGATCCGGCGGCGCGAACGCTCGTCGAATCCCCCCGGGTAATACATCAGCGAGCCGTCGCCCAGCGGCAGCAGGCACGTGTCCAGATGGTAGAACCGCTGATCGACGAGCCGCAGCGGAACGGTTTCGATGCCGAGCGCCTGCGCCACCCAGTCGGCCGCTTCGAGCACCGAGCGGAACCCGTATCCCATCCAGATGCGCGGCTCGACGCGATCGGTCAGGGCATCGCCGGCGCCTTCGAAATAAAGGTCCGGCGGCGTCGCGAACACCTCGTAGCCGTTTTCCTCGAACCACTTGCGGTAGAGCGGTTCCTCGGGCCGGCGCTCCGGGTAGCGGAAACGGCCGAGGACGGCTTTCTTGCCGATGACGAGCCCGGCGTTCGCGGTGAAGACCAGGTCGGGCAGGCCGCTTGCCGGCCGCATGAGCCGGACCGTGGCGCGGCGGCTGATCTGTTCGTGCAGCGCGCGCCACTGCTCGCGGGCGTGGCTCAGCCGGCTGCGCCCGGTGTTGCCCTCCATCCAGGCGTTGATTTCATAACGGATCTCGAAATAATCGGCCGGACACATCAAAAACTCGGGATTTATGGCGGTCTGTTCCATGGGAATATCCCTCTTTTACAGATATTTTAATCAACTTCGGGTTTTGGGGCCGCACTAATTTTTAGGTGAAAAGGCCAAGGCTAATATAAAATTCAATTAAGTTGTTAGATATATCGGGCTTGAACCCGGGGGTGGGGCCGTGAAGTCCGTCGCCGTCGCCTCGCGATCCGATTATGGCCTTTTGTTCGAAGCCCTCGAACGCATGTTCCCGGTGCGCTTTTTGAAATGCGATCCGGATCAAGTCCCTCCCTGCGACGCCGTCATTTGGGCCGACTGGGAATCCGGCTCGACGCCATCCACTCCGCCTGGAACGCGGTTTTGCTATCTATCATGCCGTTGCGGGTCGCAGGGGCCGAATCGCGCCTCGGCCATTCAGTTCAGCCGCAGCAGCCAGCTTGACGAACGGCTGCGCGGCCGGACGATGCGCCACATGTCCGAACTGCGGCCGTTGGAAGTTCATGGCAGCCCCGACGTGTTGGCGCTTGCCGGTGGGCGCGTGATCTGGGCTGTGGAAAACGACGGCATCCACGTAATCCACCGCGTTTCCGGCGAACTTGCGAACGTCCCGCCGGGCAAGGGCCTGCACGAATACTTGCGGCCCAACCAGTTCTTTTCGCTTCTGCCACTCATTCATTTCCTGCGCAACGTGACGCGCGACGAATGCTGGGAGATGCCGCCGATCAGGGCGAATTACCTCTTCGACGACCCGAACCTCCACTGGCCGACCTACGGCTTCATCAACTTCCCTTCGCTCGCGGAGCACGCCCGCAGGCACGGCTATCACGTCGCGTTCGCGACGATCCCGCTCGACAACTGGTTCACGCACCCGAGGGCCGCCGAGGTGTTCGCCTCCAACCCCGGCCAGTTCTCGATGCTCATCCACGGCAACAACCACATGCGCGCCGAAATGGCGCGCCAGATGTCCGATCCGGCGATCATGGCGATGCTGAACCAGTGCCTGGGCCGGGTGGTCCAATTCGAGCAGCGGACGCACATGCCCATCTCGCGGGTGATGGCGCCGCCGCACGACGTCTGCACGACCGCCTATGCCCGGTTGATGCGCCAGTTCCGGATCGACGCCATCACCACATCCGACATCTTCAAATGGGTCGATCCGACGCGGATCGACGTGCCGACCCACGGCGTCCGGCCGATCGAAATCGTCGAGGGCATTCCGGTCATCAAGCGGATTTATCTCATGCAGGCCCTCGAGCCGTTCTACCAGGACGACATCGTGCTCGACGCATTCATGGGCAAGCCGATCATTTTATACGGCCATCACCAGGACCTGGCCAACGGATACGACATCCTGGCGGAGCTGACGCGATTCGTCGATTCGCTCGGCAACGTCGAATGGACCGATTTCGACACCATCATGCGCGGCAGCTTCGCCAGGCGCCGCAGCGGGGCGAAGCTGGAAATCAAATCCTGGAGCCGGCGGTTGAATCTGGACCTGCCGGTCGATGCCAACGAACTCGTCATCGAAAAAACGGGCATCCCCGACCCGGCCGACGAAGTGATCGTGTGTGACCGGGATCAGGGCGATGTGTTGGCGTCGATTCACGAAGACCGGGAGCGGATCTGGCTGCTTCCCGGCATGGCGCGGCGGCTCGATATTCGATTCCAGCAGCCTGCCGGAACCGTTCCGGAGCGGTATCAGGAGCACAATGCCATCCTGCGGCGAATCCTGACGGAAAGTCGCGACCGGTTGAGCCCATTCTGCCTGCGATTGGTGAAATAAACGCAAAGGCACGGCTGTCGCCAGCCGTGCCCAACACCCACCCCAATCCAAATCCAAATGAACGTTAAAAGGACTTCCTGGCCGATTTATGATGCACAAGTTGTTGGGCCCGCATCGCCATGCTCTGCCAATCCAGGCGGTAGAGCGGACACGGGCGGCTCTTCAGGTGATGCAGGATATCGGCGTGCTTACACAACGCGATATCCTCTCGGCCGACAAAACCATGGTAAAACATGCAATCCCTGCGATTACAAGCGACCTGCGTCATATTGAAATCCTGCACAGCCGTACATCCTTTCAATCACAACTGCCGGGCTGTTCAACCCACCTCGTTCCAGCCCTTATCGACAATTTATATTCGATTTTGTCGTTTGTCACCTTTTTAACGACATCAAAAATCGCTCAATTCGAACAATAAAGGGAAGTGCATGTTTTCGCGGATGGCTGTAAGAAAATGAGTTACATGTGTAAAGTTAAAGCGTTCACGGGTTTTGAGGCGGCGGGGGTGAAAAATATTTGAACGTCGAACCGCTACGCGGCTCATTTTTCGTTTCTCTGTAGCTCTCATTCTTCTCCGATCGGGAAGAGTTTATCCAGTTTTGCGATGATCTCCGGCGCGAGGGTCAGTTGCTCGGCGGCGAGGTTTTCCTTTAACTGCTCGATTTTGGAGGCGCCGAGAATGACGCTCGTGACCGCGCGATGGCTGAGGATCCAGGCGATTGCGAGTTGGGAGGGGGTCGCGCCGATCTCGCGCGCGATGGCGGCCATCTCCTGCACGCGCTTCAGGTTCAGCTCGTTGTAATAGCGGCCCATCATGACTTTGTTGGTCTCATCGCTCGCGGCGCGCGTGCCGGGCGGGATCGGCGCGCCGGGCGCGTATTTGCCCGACAGCACGCCGTGGCCGAGCGGCGAATACGTGACGACGCCCAAGCCTTCGGCTTCGCACGTGGGCAGAATTTCGCGCTCGGTCGGGCGCCACACGAGGCTGTAGCGCGGCTGATCCGACACCGGCCGGTCGAGTCCCATGGCGTCGCACACCTCGACGGCCTCTCGGATCTGATCGGCGCTGTATTCGCTCAGGCCCCAGTAAAGGACCTTGCCCTGCCGAATCAGGTCGTCCATCGCGGCGGCGGTCTCGTCGATCGGGGTGTCCGGGTCGGGCCGGTGGCATTGATAAATATCGATATAATCCATCTTCAGGCGGCGCAGGCTGGCGTGGCAGGCCTCAATGACATGCTTGCGCGAGAGGCCGCGGTCGTTCGGGCCGGGGCCCATCGGATTAAACAGTTTCGTCGCCAGCACGAACGAGCTGCGCGGGTAGGCGGAAAGGATATCGCCGAGCGCTTCCTCGGCGCGGCCGTGGTTGTATTGGTCGGCGGTGTCGAAGAAATTGACGCCGGCGTCGAACGCCGTGCGCACGAGTTCCCGCGCAACGTCATCGGCCACGCGGTCGCCGATCGTCAGGTAGCTTCCCATTCCGAGGCAACTGATCTTGAGTCCCCACCGGCCCAGCTTGCGGTATTGCATGCGTGCGATTCCCTTCGACGTGTTACGGCCCCATGCACCGATTGTTAGATAGAACGCCTGGAAATGACAAGACTTACCCTGACTAGACAGGCGTACAGCAGCGAGCGGTCGCTCTGGGGAGCGTTTGGAGGTGATGGGGGCGGGGTGATTGCAAGGGGGTGAACGCGGAGATTGGTTCGGCCGGAGGTGGGTCAACTGGAATTGATGCGTGTGCGGGGGGCTGTATTTGATAAAGACTCGGGATCGATCGGGTCAATAGAATCGACGGATTCTTCGGAGAATTCTTCGGAGAATTCTTCGGAAATATCGTCTTCGGTGAGGGGTTCCTCGGTTTCGACGATGTGGAATTCGACCAGGCGCTCTTCGAGATAGGGGATCATGCGGTCGAGCTCGAGGCGG
>JAJFUE010000184.1 GCA_021372575.1 bacterium
ACCCCCACCGCCAGCACGACCGCCATGCTCGCCCTCGCCGACACGCTCGCGCTGACGCTGCTCGAGGCGCGCGGCTTCAAGCCCGAGGACTTCGCCCTGTATCACCCCGGCGGCGCGCTCGGCCGCCGTCTCCTCACCACCGTCGGCGACCTCATGCACACCGGCGAGAACAACCCCGTCGTCGAGGTCGGCACGAAGCTCAGCGAGGCGATCCTCGTCATGACCTCGACCAAGATGGCCTCGACGAGCGTGCGCGCCGCCGACGGCACGCTGGCCGGGTTCTTCACCGACGGCGACCTGCGCCGCTACCTCGGCCGCGGCCAGACCGACCTCACGATCCCGATCGACAGCCTGATGAACGCCAACCCGAAGTTCGTCAAGCCGGGCATGATGGCCGTCAAGGCGCTCGAAATCCTGCGCGAATACAAGATCATCGAGCTGCCCGTCTGCGACGACGACCACCGCCCGATCGGCATCATCCACCTCCACGACATCACCCAGGCCGGCATCGCGTGACAAAAACGCAGGTCACGAAATGCACGAAATTGAAGCCACGAAATTACACGAAAAAGAACCAGCTTGATTCATTATCGAACAGTTTTCGGATGCCACTTCCGAACCGATGCCATATAATCCATTTCGTGTCTTTTCATGAGTCTCTTTCGTGCCTTTCGTGTTTGAATTTTTGTGAATCGAATCTTCGCCTCTCTTGTGACCTGAAACATGACTTTTAAAAAACTGTTTCTTCTTTTCTCCTTGTTGTTCTGGCTCGTCGCCGGCGTATGGCTGTGGACCGACCTGCCAACCGTCACGCGCTGGCATTTGCCGATCCCGCATCTGATCGCGACCGTGTGGTTTTTGATTTCGTTCGTCTCGCCGGCCGCGTTCTACTATTCGCTCATCCCGGCGCTGGCGCTGTTCGGCAACAACCCCGGCGGGCCGCATCATCTTTACCTGCTCGAATTCGCCGCCATGGGCCTCGTCATGCGGCACATGCTGGCTCGCGTGCTGGGGCGCGTCGAAGAGCGCCGCTCGCGGCTCGACGTGTGGGTCACGCTGTTCGTCTTCTGGTCGTGGCTGAGCGTGCTGCCACAGGCGCGCCACCTGTGGGTCGAGCTGGCGCACACGCGTGGCGCGTTCATGTTCGCGATCTTCAGCCACTACGTGAACGCGCCGACGTACGGCCTCGAATGCGTGCTCAAGCTGACGCTCGCGGCGGGCATTTACGCGCAGCTTCGCGACAAGCCATGGACATCGCAACAAATCGCGACCTGGCTCAAATACAACGTAGCCATGATGGCCGTGACGGCCGTCGCCGGGCTCGGCGATTATTTCAAGATCGTGCCGCTCGAGTGGTGGCGCGGCGTCAACCCCGACATCGTGCAGTTCGGATTCCCGCGCCTGCAGTCGCTCTACTGGCACTCGGGCTGGTATGCGCAGTATCTCGAGGCGTTCGTGCCGGCCGTGCTGGCGGGGGCATGGTTTGCCTCCGGTCGGCGCCGCATCGCGGCGTGGTCGCTGCTCGGGTTCCTGGCCCTCGTGATGGTCCTCACCATGCAGCGCGCCGGCTGGTTGGGTTTCACGGGCGGGTGCATCGTCGGCTCGGCGTGCGCGACGTGGATGAGCGTCCGCGACACGCGCGCGTGGGGCCGTTTCGCGATCCGCCTCGGTTACGTGCTCGCGCTGCTGGTCGTCGTCGCGCTCGTTCTCGCGTTCACGAACCATTTCGTGAGGAGCCGCATGCTGGGCCTGGTCGCGTTCCACGACCGCACCGACATCTGGCGCGCCGCGATCGGGATGATCGAGACCAAGCCCATCGCCGGCGTCGGCCTCGGCAACTACACGCAGTGGCACATCAAGCTCTACACGCCCGACAACATCGTCTATTGGCTGCAGCCGAACTGGAAGAGCACGGCGCACAACCTTTACCTGCACATCTTCGCCGAGCGCGGCATCGTCGGGCTGATTTTCATCCTCGGCATCATGGCCGCGGCCGCGCGGCTGATCGTCGCGCGCGTCTCGGAGATCCGCGGGACCGCGCTCTTCTCCGCAACCGACCGCATGGTCGTCGTCGCCGTCGCCGGCGCACTCGTGGCGCTTTCGATCGACGGCCTCTTCCAATATATCTTCTACGTGCGCACGATTGAGCTGATTTACTTCATCATGCTCGGCTGGGTGGCCGGATTCGACCCGCTGCCGTCGCGCGCGCCGCGCCGCTGGGCCATGCCCGCGTTGATCCTGGCCGTGTTCGCGATCTATGCGACGGCCAATTACAAGCTGCTGCGGCCGTGGACCATTCCGGTTTATGGCCAGCATTACGTCGTCGGCGGCCGCGAGGTGAAGATCGAGCTGCCCAAGGCCGACCGCGTCGCGATCCGCCTCGCCTCGATCGACCCGCACAACCAGACCGACCCGGTCAAATTCACGCTCCGCGTCGGCAACAAAGTCGTCGCCGAGGACACCTACACCACGCAGACCGCGCGCACCTACACGATCGACGTCGCCGAACCCAATATAAACCGCACGCTCGTCGTGACGGCCTCGCACGACTGGTCGCCGTTCGAATACGGCATCCGCCAGATCCCCATCCGCCGCGTCGGCGTCCTCTACCTCGCGCCCGAGCCAGTTAAAAACTAACCCCAGTAGGCCGCGTTTGCCAAACGCAGCATCCCCGTCCCCCATTCGTGCTCGTGCTCGTGCTCGTAATCGTAATCGTAATCGTAATCGAACCCATTCAAATCAACCCTTCACAGGCCGTAAAAAGGCAAAGGTCCTATAGGACTTATAAGACCTATAGGACCTATTCTTCTGTCGCGCTTCAGGCTCTTACTTGTTCAACAGCGCGGCCGCCGGCTTGTCCAGATAGACATACGCCTTCGCATGCTGCTTCATAATCGATGCCGGGTGCATGTTGCTGACCGACGCGCTGTCGGACAGGCAGTCCTTGACGGCCTGCGCCTTGCGCGCGTCCGGCGCCGTGCAGATGATGTTTTCGAACCGCATGATCGCCGGGATCGTCATCGAGATCGCGTGCTTCGGCACCGCGTCGAGCGTCGGGAACCATCCCTCGCCGAGCTGCTGGTTGCGGCACACCTGGTCCAGTTCGACGACCTTGTAAGACTGCTTGGCCTCGAAGTCGGCCGGCGGGTCGTTGAACGCCAAATGGCCGTTCTCGCCGATGCCGATGAAGCCGACGTCGATCGGCGCGGCGTCAAGCAGCGCGCTGATGCGCTTGCATTCGGCCTCGGCGTCCGGCGCCGAGCCGTTGATGAAGTTCACCTTGCCGATCGGCACGACGCCGATGACGCGCTCCTTGAGGAACCGCCGGAAGCTGGCGGGGTGATCCTCGCTGATGCCGATGTATTCGTCGAGATGGAACAGCTCGACGCGCTTCC
The DNA here is from genome assembly GCA_021372575.1 of bacterium. Classification (GTDB taxonomy): domain Bacteria; phylum Sumerlaeota; class Sumerlaeia; order MVZB01; family MVZB01; genus JAJFUE01. The sequence continues at coordinate 3,396 of JAJFUE010000184.1, forward strand.
AGTCGATCCCCGGCGCGGACGTCAGGTGCTGCAGGAACTCGATCTGCGAGGCGGCGCTGGCGAACACGGCGCGCACGCTCTGTTTGCTGGACGTCGCTTTGCGCAGGATTTCGGCGCCGCGTTCGGCGGCGAACTTGGCGCAAATTTCCTTGGTATCATAAACGTGAATCTGCATGATGAGGCCCTTTCGGTGACGAAACTCGGTTTTACGAACGCCCACCATGTTAGGACATCTAAAATGCGATTTGCAAGAATCAGAAAAAATTCTGGTCACGAAAGGCTTGGCGCAGCGGAGCCGCAACCCAAAAATGCAAACACGAAACACACGAAAGAAGATCACGAAAAAACACGAAAGAAAAAATTTGTCGCAGAGATGCAGAGTTGGGCAGAGAAGCAGAGAATATTTCTGAACTGAAGAATTGAACAGGAGGAAACAGAGGAAACGGAGTAATTACTTTTGGCTGAAATCTCTGTTACCTCCGTTGCCTCCTGTTCAAGAATCTTGTCAGGAAAACAAGATTCTCGCAGTTCTCTGCGTCTCTGCCCCGCTCTGCGCCTCTGCGACAAAAAGCCTGCATTTCGTGTATTTCGTGTTTATCCGGGATTTTTGGTTGCGGCTCGGCCGCGCTGAGCCTTTCGTGCCTGAATTTGTTTTTATGTTTTTCCCCGGATTTTGTCCAAGTTGCGTGTTGCGTGGCGTTCCTGATAAAATCGCAAGGTTGAGATTCGGCCGGGCTTGCGGGTATGATCGCCAGCCAAAGTCGGCGTACGTCCGGCCGGGAATTACGAACACGAGGTTTGGAGATGAAGGAACAGCAGGATCGGCGTCTCGGGTATCGCTTGCGCCGCGACCGGCACTTCGAAGCTCCGTTCGAGGTGGTCGTGCCGCAGGAGCGCCGCCCTCGCGCCGAGCAGGCGCCGCATAAGGATCATGTGCACAAGGAACTCAAGCACCACCAGGAGCTGGCCGCGAAGCTTCAGGATCAGTTGCTGCGGACGGCGGCCGAATTCGAGAATTTCCGCAAGCGCACGCGCCGCGACATGCAGCAGAACATCGAGTCCGCCAACCGCGACCTGCTCGAGGCCGTGCTGCCGGTGCTCGACAATTTCGGCCGCGCGCTGGCCAACCCCGGCTCCTCGGTCGAGGCCCTGCACGACGGCCTGCAGATGGTCGATAAACAGCTCATCGATACGCTCGGCCGGTTCGGCCTGCAGAAAATCGAGGCCCTCGGCCAGCCGTTCGACCCCAACCTGCATGAGGCGATCGCGACCGACGCGTCCGAGGAATACCCGGACAACCACGTGATCGAAGTCCTGCAGGACGGCTACACACTCAACGGCCGGCTTTTACGGCCGGCAATGGTCCGCGTCGCGCGCAACTGAAACGAGGACCTTGTGCCCTTAACCCAGCCTCCCATCCCGAGCAGTTTTTTCGACCCGTTCTACGCGCCGATTCAGTTGCCGTTCATCTTCATCATGGGCGCGGCCATCGGCTCGTTCCTGAACGTCTGCATTTACCGCATTCCGCTCGGGATTTCGTTGAGCTATCCGAGCTCGCACTGCTACCGCTGCGGCCAGCCCGTGCGCTGGTTCGACAACATTCCGCTCCTCAGCTACCTCGTGCTGCGCGGCCGCTGCCGCCACTGCGGCGTTCACTTCTCGGCGCGCTATTTCTTCATCGAGCTGCTGACGGCGCTGCTGGCGCTGGGCACGGCGCTGAAACTCGGCTACAGCCTCGCGCTCATCCAGGCTTACGTCTTTATCGGGCTGCTCATCGTCGCCACGTTCACCGACATCGACCACTGGATCATCCCCGACCGCATCACGATCGGCGGAACGGTCGCCGGTCTTTTGCTTGCGGTTATCTGGCCGGTCGGGATGGCGCAGGGCAATCCGCTCGCCGGGAGCTTCTGGCTTTGGACGTTCCCGCCGCACTACGAACCGTTCGTCAATGCGGCGCTCGGCGCGGCCGGCGGCTTTCTGATCCTGTGGGCGGTCGGCTGGCTCGGCACGCTGATTTTCCGCAAGGAGGCGATGGGCTTCGGCGACGTCAAGCTCTTCGCGATGCTCGGCAGTTTCTGCGGCGTCGAATACCTGCTGCACATCCTTGTGATCTCGTGCCTGATCGGCACGGTCGTGGGGCTGATCGGAATGGCCCGCGGTGCATTGGAAAAAACCCGCAAAGTCGCCGCCGCGGTCGCGCCGTTGGAGCCCGACGCGGACCTTGCCGAGCGGCTTGCCTCCGAATACGGCGTCAGCGGTGACGAACGTGCCGCGATCCAGCAGGCCCTTGCCAAACCCGGCGCCGTCGGCCCGGTCCGCCATCACCTGCCGTTCGGCCCGTCCCTGGCCGTTGGCGCGCTGATCGTCTATTTCTACGGCCCGGCCATCACCCGCCTGTTCGACCAGTTGGTTGGTCAGTAGGTCGCTTCGGCTCGAGTAAACCAATGTAGGGCCGGCGCCCTTGCCGGCCATTCTCTCTCGTGCTCGTGCTCGTGCTCGTAATCGTAATCGAATCCTCGTCCATTCCGCCCATTCCCATGTTTCTCAATTGACCTCCTCCCCCGATTCGCTCAGGATATTGGGCCAAGGGAGACGCGCATGACGGATCGCGTGCTTATCACCGGCGCGGGCGGTTTCATTGGCAGCCATGTTGTCGAGGCGTTCCTCGCCGAAGGCCGCCGCGTTCGCGCGCTCGTGCATTACAATTCGCTCGGGCTGATCGGGCACCTCGGCAGCTCCCCCGCGGCGCTCAAGGCCGAATCCGACGGCCGCCTCGAAATCGTTGCCGGCGACGTCACCGATCCGTACCAGATGATCCAAATCGCCAACGGTTGCGACGTTATCATTCACATGGCGGCCCTCATCGGCATCCCGTATTCCTACATCGCGCCCGCGTCGTATCAGAACGTCAACACGCTCGGGACGCTGCACATGCTCGAGGCCGCGCGCGCCTGCAAGGCCCGCCGGATCATCGTCACCTCGACGAGCGAAGTCTATGGCACGGCGCAATACAGCCCGATCGACGAAAAGCACCCGCTTCAGGCGCAGTCGCCTTACTCGGCCTCCAAGATCGCGGCCGACAAACTGGCCGAAAGCTACTGGCGCTCGTTCGACGTGCCGGTCGTGACGCTGCGGCCGTTCAACACTTTCGGCCCGCGCCAGAGCCTGCGCGCGGTGATCCCCACCGTCCTCGCGCAGGCGCTTGCGGGCAGCAATGAAATTCGGATCGGGAGTTTGGACCCCAAGCGCGACATGACGTTCGTCGAGGACACCGCGCGCGCGTTCGTCCTGGCGGCGTCGGCCAACGGCATCGACGGCGAGACGATTCATTTCGGCTCCGGCGTATCGCGCAGCATCGGCGAAATCGCGCGGCAATGCCTCGCGGCCGCCGGCTCCAAGGCAAAACTCGTCACCGATCCCGAGCGCATCCGCCCCGCAAAAAGCGAAGTCGGCCTCCTCCTCTGCAATCCCGAAAAAGCCCGTCGCCTCCTCAACTGGCAACCAACCATCCCGTTCGAAGAAGCCATCGCCCGCACCGCAAAGTACATGAAAACATTGCCACCGAAACGCCAACCGGAGAGCTACACTTTATAGGTTCCTATCAGCCCTATCAGTCCTATAAGACCTATTAAGATTCCACCCATGACCAAACCACCACACACTGTCATTCTCGCCGGCGGCAAGGGAACTCGCCTTCTTCCATTCACTGTCACGTTCCCCAAGCCGCTTGTCCCGGTCGGCGACAAGCCGATCCTTGAAATCCTGCTGCGCCAGCTCGACAGCCACGGCATCAATCAAGTCACGCTGACGCTCGGCCACCACTCCGAGCTCATCCGCGCGTTCATCAGCCAGCACGTGAGCAGCGCACTGCCGCGCATGAACATCGACTGCGTCGTCGAATCCGAGCCGACCGGCACGGCCGGTTCATTGCGCCTCGTCGAAGGCTTGAACGACACCTTCCTCGTGATGAACGGCGACCTGCTGACCAACCTCGATTTCAACGACCTCATCGACTATCACAAGTCCAACGGCGCCGAGCTCACGATCGCCACGCACACCAACCGCGTCACGATCGACTTCGGCGTGCTCGAGCTCGACGAGGGCGGCCGACTCACCAACTACATCGAAAAACCGCAGAAGGAATACCAGGTTTCGATGGGCGTCTATGTCTATGAGCCGTCCATCCTCGAGCTCATCCCGCCCAATCAATATTTCGATTTCCCGGCGCTGGTGCTCGAGATGCTCAGGCTCAAGCGGCCGGTTTCGATCTACCCGTTCAACGGCATCTGGCTCGACATCGGGCGACCCGAGGACTACGCGCGCGCGCAGGAGCTTTACGAGGACCGCCAGGGAGACTTCCTGCGATGAGCGACGCCGCATGGAAGATCGCCCTGTCCGATCTCGATTACGGCCGCGAGGAAGAAGAGGCCGTCCTTGCCGTCCTGCGCTCGAAATGGCTCACGATGGGCGCCGTCACGAAGAAATTTGAAGAAGAGTTTGCGGCCGCGATCGGCGTCAAGCACGCCATCGCCGTCACGAACGGCACCGACGCGCTGATGCTGTCCTACCTCGCGCTCGGGATCGCCCCCGGCGACGAAATCATCCAGCCCGCCGTGAACTTTGTCGCCTCGGCGAACATGACGCTTCACATCGGCGCGCGCCCGGTGTTCGCGGACATCTGCTCGCTCGAAGACCCCACGATCGACCCCGCCGAAATCGAAAAGGCGATCACGAGCAAAACGCGCGCGGTCGTTGTCATGCACTACGGCGGTGCGTCGTGCCGCATGCCCGAAATTCAGGAAATCTGTTCGAAATACAACCTCGCGCTCATCGAAGACGCGTGCCACGGCGTCGGCGGGTCGGGTTACGGCCGCAAGATGGGCGCGTGGGGCGACGCCGCCGCGTTCTCGTTTTTCTCGAACAAAAACCTCGCCGTCGGCGAAGGCGGCATGATCACGACCGACCGCGACGACCTCGCCGAAATACTTCGCGGCCTGCGCTCGCACGGCATGACGACGCTCACGTGGGACCGCCACCGCGGCCACGCCTCGACCTACGACGTCACGCTCAACGGCCTCAATGCCCGCATCGACGAAATCCGCTCCGCCCTCGGCCGCGAGCAGCTCAAGAAACTCCAACGCAACAACGAAAAACGCCGCGCCCTCGCCCGCGAATACCATCGGCTCATCGACTCAACGTCTCTCGCAAGCCAAGGCTGGATTTTCCCCGAACTCGGCGCGAGCGGCAACGACTCCTCGCATCACCTCATGGTCGCCGTCGCGCCCGACGCCGAAACCCGCACCGCCGCGATGGCGCGCCTCAAATCCGCCGGCATCCAGACGAGCATCCACTACCCCTTCATCCCCGATTTCACCGCGTTCCGCGAAATGGTCAGCCGCGAAGCGCGCGAAAATCTCGCGAAATCCGAAGCGTTTTGCGCGCGCGAACTCACGCTCCCGCTCCATCCACTTCTCGACAGCGGCGACACGTCAACCGTGATCACTGCCTTGGCGAAGGTATAAACTAAAGTTCGTAGTTCCGCCTTGAGGCGGAACACAACCCATGCACGATTATTTTCCGCCTGAAGGCGGAACTACGAACTTTACATTCATTCTTTCGTCTTTATTTTTTCATCATTCATCATTCATCATTCATCATTGATATTCCGCGTCCGAGGTTCCCATGTCCCAACGCCCTTCCGTCCTTCAGCTTTGCGCCGTCGATTTCACGGCGCGGCGATTCCTTTTGCCGCTCATGCGCGCCCAGCGCGAGGCCGGCTTTGATGTCGAGCTTGCGTGCGCGCCCGGACCCGATATCGCCGTCATCGAAAAAGAAGGCTTCGTCTGCCACGCGATCCCGTTTCAGCGCAGCTATGACCTGCCAGCACATATCAAAGCCTATCGCGAACTGGCCAAACTCCTTCGGCGCCGGCCGTTCACCGTCGTCCACGCGCACACCCCCATCGCGTCGGCGATCGCCCGGCCATGCGCGCGCCGCAACGGCGTGCCGGTCGTGATCTACACCGCGCACGGGTTCTACTTCCACGAGAACATGCGGCCGATCGTCCGCCGTGCCCACGTGATGCTCGAGCGCTGGGCGCAGCGTTACGCCGACTGGCTGTTCACGCAAAGCGCCGAGGACTGCGAGACCGCGATCAAGGAAAAGATCGCGCCGGCCGGCCGCGCCGAAACGATCGGCAACGGCGTCGATACCAAGCGCTTCTTCCCCGATCAATTTTCAAAAGAGACGCTCGACGAAGCCCGCCGCGAGCTCGGGATCCGCGACGGCGACTATATCATCGTCATGATCGGCCGGCTCGTGCGCGAGAAGGGCTATTTCGAATTTTTGGAAGCGATGGCCGCCGTGCGCAAAACGCACTCCAACGCCCGCGCGCTGATCATCGGCTCGGCGCTCGTGAGCGACCATGACGACGCCGCGCACGGCATCCGCGGCCACGCCAACGAACTCGGCCTCGGCGACGGCGCGATCTTCGCCGGCCTGCGCAGCGACGTCCCGCGACTGCTCGCGCTCGGCGACATCTTCTGCCTGCCGTCATGGCGCGAGGGCATGCCGCGCTCGATCATCGAGGCGATGGCCGCCGGCCTGCCGGTCGTCGCGACCGATATCCGCGGCAGCCGCGAAGAGGTCGTCCACGGCGAAACCGGCCTGATCGTCCCCGTCCGCAACGCCGAGGCCCTTGCCTCAGCCCTTACCCAGCTTGCCGCCGACCCCGAAAAAGCGCGCCGGATGGGCGAGGCCGGCCGCCGCCGCGCCGTCGATCTCTACGACGAACAACGCGTCATCGAACGCCAGATGGTTCGCCTGCGGGCGCTGCTCAAGGAAAAAGGAATCGAATAAGTGCGGAACACGCATGCGGACAAAACCGCGTTCTATTGCCGAAACACGAAGAAAACGCGAATTGATTCTCAAATTGACCTCGAACTACACATTATGCAATCCCACGTTTCCAATGGGCTTGCATTGCCGGGACAATCGGGTCAATATATGATTTGCTTTGGGGTGGGGGTCGAGTGTCAGTCCCGCTCAACGTTTGATTTTCCCCTTGGAACAGCCGCCGCTGTTCGGATCCTGGGCTGAGCGACAGGTCGCCGTTGTGGTACTGAATAACGAGAAGAACGCCTATTCGATCCTGGGCCTGCACAAGGGCGCAAGCGCCGACGAGATCAAGCAGGCCTATGTCCAGCTTGTCAAAAAATACGATCCCGAGCGCCATACCGAACGTTTTATGACGATCCAGCACGCCTTCGACCGGCTCAAGGAGCCGGCGCTGAGGGCGCGCGAGGACGTCCGCACCTTCAACTACATTCGCGGCGAGTTTTTCTTCGGCCCCAACGAAAAAACCGAGGCCTCCGACGAGCAGATCGAGGCGGGCCTGACCGCTCTCGAGCAGAAAAAGGCCTCGGGCGAAATCCCCGCCGACCAGGCCGACGCCAAGCTCATCGCCGGCTACATGATGCGCTCCTGGAAGATGGTCCAGAAGCGCCTGTGGGCCGACGCCAACGAGGATTGGCAGCGCGTCCTGGCGCTCGACCCGACGCACCGCCGCGCCAAGAACAATCTTCTTTTCAGCCTGATTCAGCTCGGCTATTCCTACGCCAACCACGAGCTGTTCGACGAGGCCATCGAGGTCTGGACGCAGGCCGCCCAGATGAACCCCGACAGCGACGAGATCGTCCACAACCTGGCCCTCGCGTGCGAGCTTTCGGGCCGCCATGGCGAGTCGCGGCGTTATTGGGACGAGCTGCTCGACCGCTGGCGCGTGCGCCTCGACCGCGAACCCGAGAACGAATACCTCAAGGGCCTTGTCATCGAGCTGCTGCGCGAGCACGGCGAGCGCCCCGTCGAGGAAGAAGCCCCCGAAGCCGAAGGCGAACCCCCCCGCGGCGGCGCGCCCGGCGAACCCGTCACGCAGCCGATCAAGCCGCGTTCGGCGCGCGGCGTCAACGAGCTCAAGGAAATCCTCAAGCTCAACCCAGAGGATTTCGAGGCGCGTTACCGCCTGGCCGGCATTTACATGCAGGAGCACAACTGGGCGTCCGCGATCGAGGAGCTCACGACCTGCCGCAAGAAATTCCCGCGCAACATCGAGGTCATGAACCTGCTCGGCTGGGCGTTGCTCAACCACGGCAAGGTCGATGACGCGTTCATGGTGTGGCGCAAGGCCAAGATGACCGACCCGAAGAACCACACGATCACCGAGTCGCTCATCAAGGCGCACATGACGATGGGCCGCACGCTGCGCGAGCGCGGCCTGTTCACCGCCTGCCTCGTACACTTCAAGGCGCTGATGAAATACCTGCCCAACAGCGACGAGGTGCATTACGAAATCGGCCGCACGTTTGCCCTCAAGGGTGACGAAATGAGCGCATACCAGGAATACCAGACCGCGCTGAAGATGAATCCCAAGAACCGCGACGCCCGCCACGCCATGTCCGCCCTCAAGCTCCGCCGGTAGCCAAGCCCTGAGTTTTCAATAATTCGGACGTTCCGCAAAAACCCGAGTCAAGTCGGTCTTTTTTAATTAGTTTGTGAAAAATATAATCATTGATTTCGCGGCCTGCCGTCTGTAGGATTTCGCCTCAATCGGGTGGGGAAAAATCTGTGTTGGAGGTTTTCCAATGCTCAGGTTCGGAAGAATTTATTTTCTCACCCTGATCGCCGGAATGTTTCTGTTCCAATCCGTCGCATCCGCCCAGGTGTCGGTCGGGTTCCTCCTGCCCCAGAACAACAGTCTGGTCATGCAGGGATCGACGGTCAACATCATGGGAACGGCGATGGCATCGCTGAATTTCCTCGATTACATCAAGATTTCTCAGGGAGGCACGACGCTTGCCCAGCGGACCTACACGATGTACGAGTTTATTTATTCCGACACGTTGGCCGCGACATACACAGTTCCGACGAACGCAACGCCTGGATCCCAGATCACATTCACGATCGAATCCGCCGCCAAGAACGAAATGTATTATTATCGCGCTTATGTGACGGTCATCGTCGGCGCGGCCGACACTACGCCGCCGACCTACTCCGGCACGGCCGGCATCAAGAGCGCGATTCGCGGCGCGGGCAACACGTCCGCCACGATCCAGTGGTACCAGGCCACCGACAACGTCACCACGGCCGCCAACATGAAGTATGAAATCTACTACGACACGGTGCAGGCCAACGTGTTCACGGCCGGCGTCAAGCAGACCGTCACCGGCGTCCTGACGACGGACATCACCGGCCTGGCCCCGCTGTCGAACTACTACGTCGGCGTGCGCGCGGTCGATGAGTCGAACAACCGCGAAACGAACACGAACACGCTTCTGGTCTCCAGGATCAACGCCGTCCCGGCGCAGTCGTGGTCGCTGTACGAATAACCCCGGCTGTCGATTTCCATTCAAATTGCCAATGCCGAGAAGGCATTGGCATTTTGCTGTCCATGGGCCGCTTCGGCCGCTGCTCGAGGCCGAAGCGGTCTGTTATTGTGTTGCATTCATTCAGTCCCGAATCACGCCTTTGCCGTTGCGGGGTGGCGGTTGCCGAGTTCGGCCAGCAGGGCCTCGCCGACCTGCCAGACGTTGCCCGCGCCGAGCGTCAGGAACAGGTCGCCCTCTTTCAAGCGGCTCGACAGGAACGCGCGCGTCTCGTCGAGCGTCGGCAGGTAGTGCGCGTCGCGGTGGCCGCTGTCCACCGCCGACTGCCACACGGCCAGGCCGCTGACGCCGTCGATCGGTTTTTCGCCCGCGCTATAGACATCGGTGACGACCAGCAGGTCCGCGCCCTGCAGCGCGGGGCCGAACTCGCCGGCCAGCGCTTGCGTCCGAGAGTAGCGGTGCGGCTGGAACACGCTCACGACGCGGCTGTTGAAGCCGCTTTCGACCTGGCCGCGCGCGACGGCGAGCGTCGCGCGGATCTCGGTCGGGTGATGCGCGTAATCGTCGATGATCGTCACGCCGCACGGGCTGCCCTTGATCTGCCAGCGCCGCTGGGCGCCGCGGTAGGAGGCCAGCGCGCGCACGAGCGGGTCGATCGGCGCGCCGATATCGAGGCAGCACGCCAAGGCTCCGAGCGCATTCAGAATGTTGTGCCGTCCGGCGACCCCCAGCTTCATCTCGCCGAGCTTTTCGCCGCGCCACACCGGCGAGAACCGCGCCCCACCGCCACGTGAATTGGTCTCGAACGATTCGACCGTCATTTCGGCCCCGGCCTTGAGGCCGTAGGTCACGACGGGCCATTTTTCACGCGACAGCAGGCCGGCAACGCCCGGGTCGTCGGCGCACGCGATGAGCTTGCCGCCCTCGCGCATCTGGTCGAAGAACTGGGCGAACGTCGAGACGATCGCCTCATAATTTTTATAGTAGTCGAGGTGGTCGGCTTCGACGTTCGTGACGATCGTGCGGTCGGGATTCATCTCGAGGAACGAGGCGTCGGACTCGTCGGCCTCGGCGACGACCCACTCGCCGCTGCCGGCGCGGGCGTTGCCGCCGAAGTCGTTGAGCTCGCCGCCGATCAGGACGGTCGGGTCCATGCCGGCGAACGTGAGCATGAGGCCGGTCATCGAGGTGGTCGTGGTCTTGCCGTGCGTGCCGCTGACGGCGACCGACTTGCCGGCGGCCATGATGGCGGCGAGGACGCGCGCGCGGCGCCAGATCGGAATCCCGGCATTCATCGCCGCGACGCGCTCGGGGTTGTCGGCGTAGATCGCGGTCGAGGTGACGACGAGGTCGGCGCCCTTGACGTTTTCGGCGCGGTGGCCGATGTCGATCCGTGCGCCGAGGGCTTCGAGCCGGCGCGTCGTCGAGCTGCGCGCGACGTCGCTGCCGGAAACTTTCCATCCGCGCGCCAGCAGGATCGTGGCGATGGCGCTCATGCCGGCCCCGCCGATCCCGATAAAATGCACGTTGCGATACGGCTCCAACTGTTTCATGTCAATCATACAATCCTGTCTTCTAGAATGCGGACATCATCACAAAAACTCAAGAACCAGACTCGCGAGCTCCCGTGCCGCGTTTGGCCGGCCTTGCGATTTTGACGCGGCGGCCATGGCGGCGAGCTCGGCCGGGGACTCGGCCAGCCGGCCCATGACCTCCTCGAGCCGCTCGGCGGCGTTGGGGTCGCGCTGGTCGATCAACGCCGCGCCGCCGGCATCGACCAGCCGCCGGGCGTTGTCGAACTGATGGCCGCCGCCGGCGTTCGGCAGCGGCACGAGGATCGCCGGCAGCCCGAGCGCGGTCAGCTCGGCGAGCGTCAGCGCACCGGCGCGGGCGATCACCAGGTCGGCCGCCGCGTAGGCCTTGCCCATCTCCTCGATATAGGGGTTGACCTGATGGCCGTGGCGATCGCGGCCGGCGCTCATCTCCAGCTCGCGCGTAACCTGGTCGAAATGGTTCGGGCCGGTGGACCACAGCAACTGCCACTTGGCCGCCGGGCTTTCCAGCTGGATCGTGCGGTGGATGAAATCGAGCAGCAGGCGGTTGAGGCCGAGCGCCCCCTGCGAGCCGCCCATGCACAGGCACACATGACCCTGGCCGACCTTGAAGAACCGGCGCGCCTCGGCGCGGTCGGCCGGCGTGAGCAGTTCGGCGCGAATCGGATTGCCGACGGCGCGCTGCTTGCGGCGACCCCACAGGCCGATCGGGCGCTCGACGGCCGTGCCGATCGCCGACGCCCACGGCGCCAGAAAGCGGTTGGCCACGCCGGCCGCCACGTTCTGCTCGTGCAGGATGATGCGCGCGCCGCTCATTTTCGCCGCCAGCAGCGGCGCGACCGAGACGTAGCTGCCGAACCCGACCGCGACCGAAACCGGCTGTTCCTTCATCATCCTGCGCGCGGCGCCGATCGCAGAGGCGAACTGGCCGGCAAAGCGGATACGCTCGGCGAGGCCCGACCGCTTGTGGCCGAGCGGCAGGACCCACGGCTCGATGCCAAGCCGCCGGTAGAGGTGCCACTCCGACGGGCGCTGCCCGCACACGAACTGGACATCGACGTCGGGAGCCATGGCGCGCAGCGCCGCCGCGAGCGCCACCGCCGGGTAAATGTGGCCGCCGGTTCCGCCGGCCGCGAGCAGGACGCGCGGCCGGGACTTGAGTTCTGTGGGATCAACGCTCATCGGCGACCGCCCCGTCCATGGTTTTGATGCGCATACTGGGTGCTCGCCACGTTCATGAGGATGCCCATGGCGGCCATGGTCACGAGCAGCGACGTGCCGCCGAAGCTGATAAACGGCAGCGTCAAGCCCTTGGCCGGCAGGAGGCCGAGCACGACGCCCATGTTGATCGCCGAATTGATGAAGATCATGAGCGTGATCCCCGACGCCAGCAGCCCGCCGAAATAATCGGTCGAGCGCATCGCCACGCGCCAGCCGATCAGCACGATGAGCGCATACACGAGCACGATCAGCGACATGCGCACGAACCCGAGTTCCTCGCTGAGGATGGCGAAGATGTAGTCGGTGTGCGCCTCGGGCAGGTATGAAAACTTCTGGCGGCTTTCGCCGAGGCCCAGCCCCCACCAGCCACCCGAGCCGACCGCAATCAGCGACTGGTGCAGCTGGTAGAGCTGGTGCTGGAGCATCGACTTATCGACCGCCTCCGGGTTGAACACGTAGGTCAGGAACGCGGAACTTCGCTCGTGGTGGTAGTCGCGCTTGACGAGGATACCCATCAGGGCCGCCACGGTGCCGGTCGTGACCAGCCCGAGCAGGTGGAACCAGCGCATCTCGCCGGCCAGCCACATACCGAAGATGATCATGCACAGGACGAGCGCGGCGCCGAGGTCGGGCTCGCGCACGATGACGAGCGCGAACAGCCCCGTGATCACGAGCGCCGGCATGACGCCCGAACAGAAGCTTTTGATGTATTGCCGCCGGTCGTCCATCATCTTCGCCATGTAGATGATCATGGCGAGCTTGGCCAGCTCCGACGGCTGGATCGTCTTGGTCCCGATCCCGATCCAGCGCCGCGAGAAATTGCGCGTGACGCCGATGCCGGGGACGTAAATCAGCAGCAGCAGCACGAGCGCCGCGAGCATCAGCCACGGCGCGATGCGCTTGAGCTTGTTGTAATCGACATTGTAGAAAACCATCATCAGCAGCAGGCCGGCGGAGGCGTATTCGACGTGGGAGATGAGGAACGACGTTTTCTGCGACGCGCTATAGACGCCCATGATGCCGACAGCCACCAGCGCCATGCTCAGGATAAATAAAAGCAGGGGGGTATTGAGCGTACGGAAGTAAGGCAGATCGCGGTTCATGGTCGGCAGCGGCTTCCTTCGGCAGCGGGATCAGGCGGGGAAGGATTCGCAAGGATACCGATCGCCGAAAAACCAATCCAAATCGCCGCACATTCTACCGGCATCGCCGCCAGAATTCCATTGAAGAATGCGTTCAGCAATCAGATCGAATTCAAATTCGGGCCGGCAGGGAGGAGTACAGCAGCAAGCGGGTCGCTTGGGGGAAGCGACGCGGGAGGGCAGGGGTGGAATGCAAGAGAGGAAGAATCCATGGACCCAGGGACACATGGGGCCCCAGGGATTGATCGCGGGGAAGCGGGCAAGCGTGGATCAGCTGGTATTGTGGGGGGAAGGCCGTGTTGGGTCCTGATCGCCGGGGCCCGAGAGCTGGCTGCCGGACAAACAGGGAGCACACGACGTGGAAACCGACGGGGAATGATCGGGCGATGAGGCGGTTTGCCGCTCGGGAGAGCGGCGTTGCCACTGCGCGCGGTGGCGCATGATGTCGGCGATGACGCGATTGAGCGCGCCCGCGATGCGGTCCAAGGGCATCGCGGGGATGGAGCGGATCGAGTGGATCTCGCTGATGGAGGCGACGGACGCGACGGAGGCGATGGAAGGGTCGGGGGATTGTCGATTATCGGGATCGGAATCGGGATCGGGAGATGGCGAATCGGTA
>JAJFUE010000185.1 GCA_021372575.1 bacterium
CTCGTAATCGTAATCGAATTTCCCGTTGCCATATTCAATCCGCACACGACCTCAATTATTTTTGGTATCCATTTCCTGTTCACTCTTCTTCGTAATCAAGACTCACACCGTTGCTTTCGAATACGATTACGATTACGAGCACGAGCACGAGCACGAACGATGGCTAATGCTTGTGCCTCCCGTGGCCGAAGGCTTTGCCGAGGACTGATTCGCGCAGGGCTTCTTCGGGCGGGCCGAAGGCGACCTGGTGGCGGACCATCACGAGCACGTGCGAGGAGTGGTGGTGCGAGGCGTCCCAGTCGTGCGTGATCATGACAACGGTGGCTCCGGTGCGCTGCTGGTATTGCTCGAGGACCGCATACATGTCGGCCTCGCCGGTGACGTCCATGCCGGCGGCCGGCTCGTCGAGGGCGATGAGGCGCGGCTCGCGAACGAGGGCACGCGCAAGATAGACGCGCTGGAGCTCGCCGCCGGAGAGCTTGGCGATCGAGCGATCGGCGACGCCTTCCATCTTGACCTGCTCGAGCGCGGTCATGGCCTGATCGCGGCTCGCGCGATCCAGGCGCGCGGGCCAGCTGCCGAGCATGCCCGTCGCGACCAGCTCGACGGCGCGGGCGGGGAACGAGCGGTCGAGGGTCTTGACCTGCGGGACGTAACCCATCCAGCCGGCGGGGCAGTCCAGCGGCGGCTTGCCGAAGACAAGGACGCGGCCCACGGTCGGGGCGATCAGGCCCAGGATGCAGCGCAGGAGCGTGGTCTTGCCGGCGCCGTTGGGGCCGACGATGGTCATGAACGCGCCGGACGGCAGGGCAAAGTTGATCCCGTCGATGGCGATCCAGTCGCCGAAGCGAACGGAGACGGAATCGACCTGGAGGGCCGGCTCGCTCATTGCAGGGCCTTTCGCAAGACGATCGCGTTGGAACGGATCAGGGACTCGATATCGGCCGAGTTTCCGAGCGGGTTGAGCTCGTAAAGGGGCACGCCGGCGGCCTCGGCGACGGCCTGGGCGACGCGGCGCGGGAGCTGCGGTTCGGTGAAGAGCGCGCGGGCCTTGGCGGCGTGGACTTTATTCACGAGTTCCATAATGGTGCGCGGGCCGGGTTCCTTGCCGGGGGCGGGTTCGATGACGCCGGCGAGGGGAAGGCCGTAACGGCGCATGAGGTAACGGAATGACGGATGAAAGAGAACAACGGGCCGGCCGCGCACGGGGGCGAGGAGCTTGGCAAGCTCGCGGTCGAGGTCGTCGAGGCGCCTGGCCATCGCGCGGGCGTTGGACTGGTAAAGGCTTGCGCCGGCCGGGTCGATCTCGGAAAGCCTGGCCGCGAGCGCGGGCAGGAGCGCCTTGACCGCAAGGGGGTCGGTCCAGAAATGCGGATCGATGTCGGAGGCGTGGTCGTGGGCGTCGTGGGCGTCGTGGTCGTGGGCGTCATGAAGGCCTTCCCAGCCGAGAAGGTATTCTTTAGGGATGAGCGGAAGGAGTTCGATTTTGCGGGCGGCGGGGAGGCGCGCGGCCCAGCCGTCGAGCTGCGGCGCGACCCAGAACAGGGTGCCGCGGGCGATCTTGCGGACGTCGGAGGGGCGCGCGGCGTAGGTATGGGGAGAAGCGCCGGCGGGGAGGATACATTCGACGCGGGTGCGCGGGGTGGTCAGTTCGTCGAGGATTGCGGCGACAGGGCCGATCGAGCCGGCGAAGGTGGGTTGCTCGGCGCGGGGGGAAGAAAGGAACAAGATTGAAAATAAGAAGAGGAGCGCAAAGTTTTGATGGCTGAAGCCGGAAGCGAGAAGCCGGCTGAAGCCGGCTGGGAAATTAAAACAGGCCTCCAACCACCGGCTGAAGCCGGTGGCAACCGATTCAGCCCGCTGAAGCGGGCTTGGCCCGGCGGGAATCGATTTGGTTTGCAGAAGCGGGGCGCGGTGAAGCGGATGGCATATTTTCGTCGTGCCGCGAGGGGGGGAGACAGTTTGTTTGAATGGTGGCAATCTCACTGGGTAACCCTTTCAGGGTTCCAATTATTTTGGGCACATGACCCAGGGTTGCGCTCGCAACAGCCTCGCGCCACCCTGGGCTGTTTGAACTGGGTGACCCTTTCAGGGTCATGGGAATCGGGTCGGAGACCCGAGCTAGCTTTTCGTTATCGGTCGTCCCTCCGGGACTCGGAATCTGACGCCGACTTTGAACCCGCCATTGTCATGGCGGGCTGAAAGCGATCGCCCCTGCCGGGGCTTGCTGGCAATCAGGTTCGAGAAAAGTTCCATGTGGCGCTTTCGGGGTTTCAGAGTCGGGTCGAAGACCCGACCTACCCTTTGATGTCGGATGCCCTATTGATAATGATTATCATTCCCATACATACCACATTTTTAGTATAGTTGTTATTATTGATAATCGTCTATCAAAAAGGGGCTGATATGCGGGAGCGGAATACACGGCAGCGGGAGGTGATCCGGCGGGCGATCG
Source organism: bacterium (assembly GCA_021372575.1). Classification (GTDB taxonomy): domain Bacteria; phylum Sumerlaeota; class Sumerlaeia; order MVZB01; family MVZB01; genus JAJFUE01. The sequence goes on from JAJFUE010000185.1 coordinate 2,456, forward strand.
AGGAGGCGGGGCGGCCGCTCAGCCCGCGGGAGATCCATGACCTGGCGCGGCGGGGGATGCCGGCGATCGGGATCGCGACGGTGTATCGGGAACTGAAACGGCTGCTGAGCGAGGGGTGGCTCGTGCCGGTGGAGCTGCCGGGGGAAGCCACGCGGTTCGAGCAGTCGGGGAAGTCGCACCACCATCATTTCTGTTGCCGAAAGTGCGGGCGGATTTATGAGCTGGAGGGGTGCGCGCTCAAGGCGAGCCGGCTCGTGCCGGAGGGGTTTGTCGTCGAGGGGCACGAGGTGGTGCTGTATGGGGTGTGCGGGAATTGCGGAATGAAAGATGAAAGATGAAACATGAAAGATGAAATGGGGAGAGGGGCGCGGGTGGACTGAGGGGACCGAATGGGAATTATGGGAATAATGGGAATAATGGGAATAATGTGAGGGATGGGAGTCAGGAAATGAAATGGCATTGGTTGATGTCGCCGGCGGGGGGGGCGGGGCCACATTGGAACAAGCTGAGGCGGTTGGGTGACCCCGGTTGAATTGGATGGGATGTCGCTTCGAGCCGAAGCGACCTGCCGACAAAAATATTTGTGAAACCGGCTAACTTTGCCATGCAGCTTTCAGTCAGCTATTTGACCAAATCGGAACATGAACATGATCATCAAACATATCCAATAAAAGCGGAGGGAACTCCCGTGAAGCGTGGCCTGTGGTTGCGGAGTGCGTGGTTGTTCGTGATGTTCATCCTGGCGGTCCCGGTCGCTGTTGCGGCCGCCAAGACGCCTGCCCCCGCGCCGCCTCCGCCGGCCCGAACTCAGGACTCAGCACTCAGGACTCAGGACTCCGTCTCGATCACCGGGGTGATCCCGCCGGCCGGCGAACGGTTCGACGGGCGCGTGACGGTCATCTTCAACCAGCCGATCCGGCAGGACGGGGCGACGACGCAGCCGCTTCAGTTCAGGCCGCCGATGAAGGGACAGTTCCAAACCGGCGCGAATTACATCAGTTTCTCGACGGAAATGCAGCCGGCGGCCAAAGTGATCGAGGGGCGCGTCGATCGGGCGATCGCGCCGGCCGGGACCAGGTTTTATTTCACGACGTTCGACTTCAAGGCGGCGTCATTCTGGACGATCGACAGCATGACGACGGCGACGATGTACGGGCTTGATTTCACGTCGGCGGTCGAGCCGCAGGCGGTCAAACCGCAGTTGACGTTGACCGACGGGGCCGGCAAGGCGGTTCCGTTCGATGTCATGCGGGGGACCGCTCCAACCGTCATGCGGCTGCTCGTGAAGGGCGTGCCGCCGGCGACGCTCAACCTCAAGGTTCGCGCGGGCGTTCCCGAAGCCGGGAGGCGATTCCGCACGGCGCGCGACGCCGAATTCAGCATCTCGCAACAGGCGACGATGTTCGTCGCCCGCAGCGCCTCGTTCGGCGAAATCAACCGCGAGCGGCAGGACATCCGCATTTATTTCAACCAGGCGGTCAAATCCGAAACGCTGCGCACGCGGCTTAAAATCACGGATCTTTCCACGAGCACGACGCGCGAGTTGCCGTTCACGATCGCCAGGGCGCAGGACAACTGGGTCGATGTCCGCATTGCGTCGCCGAATCCATATGACGTGAAGCTCAGGCTGGAGCTGGCGGCGGGGGTCGAGGCCGGCGACGGATCGAAGACCGCGCTGGCGTGGTCGCAGGAGCTGGCGGTGATCACGCGGCTGCGGCTGGAGCGGACGTACTGGAACACCGACAGCGAAAAGGGGCTTGCGCTCGAACTGATGTTCGACTTCCCGCTCAAGCTCGACGAGGTGAAGAAGCATTTGTCGATCCAGCCGGAGCTGCCGGGGATGCAGGTCGAACAAAGCGGGGAAAAACAGTTCACGATCCGCGGCGACTTCGCGCCGGAGACGCCATACCGGCTGGGGCTCGCGCCGGGGGTATCGTATGCGGGCTGGGCGGTGCTCAACCGGACGCTGCCGATCGTGGTCACGAGCCCGAAGGAACTGCCGACGTGGATTGGGTTTCCGGAGCTTGGGAAGTATTACTTCCCGCGGCGGTTCGGCAACACGGTGCCGGCGCGCAGCCGCGGCTACAAGGAACTGGACGTGACGCTGTGCAAGATGTTCCCGAACAACGTGGCGGTCGGCGTGAGCGACATCAACCGCATGACGCGGGAATGGGGCTATGGCTCGATGGAGCGCTGGAGCGAGGACGTCGGCAGCGCGAAGATCGCGGTCAAGGGCAGCCTGTCGAAGCTGATCACGACGCGGATTGCGCTCGACCAGCTCACGACGGCGCCGCTCAAGGGGATTTACTGCCTGAGCATCAAGGGACAGGCCAATGAATACGGCTACGCCGAGACGAAAAAACGCGTCGTGCTGATGACCGACCTGGGTGCGCTGGTGCACTGGCAGGCCGGCGAGGCGACGATTTTCGTTCATAATTTATATAGCCTGGCGCCGGTGGCGGCCGCGAAGATCAAGGTGTATTCGAACAAGAACCAGCTGCTTGGCGAAGGCGCGACGGATGGGCAGGGGATTGCAGAGCTCGGGCCTTTCGACACAGCCAAGGGATCGCCGCGCGTGGCGGTCATCGTCGCCGGCGAGGACTATACGTTCGTCGATCTGGAATCGCGCGAGGACGACACGGACGTGTTCGATCAAGGGAGCGGGACGTATAACCCCAAGGCTTATGGCGCATTTATCTATGCGGATCGCGATTTGTATCGGCCGGGCGAGACGGCGCATTTGAGGTGGGTTGTTCGGCAAAATTACGGCGATGCGCTGGCGGGGGCGCCGCTGGTGTTGAAAGTGCGGAAACCAAGCGGGCGGACGGCGATCGAGCGCACGGTGACGCTCTCGAAGCTCGGGACGGGCGAAATCGATTTTGCGACGCTCGACAGCTACCCGACGGGGAATTACACGGTGACGCTGAACGTGCCCGGCAACGACACGCCGATCGGCAGCTACAGGTTCAATCTCGAGGAATTCGTGCCGCTGAGGATGAAGGCGGAGCTTGAGGCGCCGGCCGCGCCGTGGGTCGAAAAGGGCAAGCCGTTCAGCCTCGCGGTGCGCGCGAGACATTTGACGGGGCAGCCGGCGGCGGGGCGCGTCGCCGAGGCGTCGATCGCGTTCAGCTACGGATTTGGATTTAAGGAGTGGCCGCAATACCGGTTCGGCAACGACGAGATGAAATCGATCTCGACGCTCGAGCTCGGGCAGAAGGCGACCGACGACAGGGGCGAGGCGAAGTTTGAGTTCAACGCGCCGGAGGCGGCGCAGGCAACGCAGCCGCTGCGGGCGCGCGTCATGGGGCGCGTGTTCGAGCTTGGCGGGCGCGGCGTGCGCGCGGCGGCCGATGCCGTGTATTTCCCGTCGCCAATTTGTATTGGCGTGAAGGCTGACCCCGGCAATGGCGAGGACGAGGTCGTGGTGAACGTCGCGGCGGTCGATGCGGAAGGCCGCGCGGCGAACGTTGAGAAAGCGCAGGTGATTTTGGAGCGCGAGACTTACAACTATTACGTGCGCCGTTACTACACGCATTTGGAGCCGCAGTGGTCGAACCGGTTCGAGCAGGTCGAAAAGCACGACGTCGCGCTGGAAAAGGGAGTTGGGAAACTGTCGCTGCACGTGACGACGTACGGGTTTTATCGCGTGCGCGTCGTGTCGGGGGGGACGCGGCAGTTCAGCACGATCGGGTTTTATGCGTATGGCGGCAAGCCGCGCATCGAGCGCGACGCGCAGCCGAGTTTGATCAAGCTCAAGCTGGAGAAGGGCGAAGTCGCGATCGGCGAGACGGCGCGGCTGAGGATCGAATCGGCGTTCGACGGCAAGGGGATCGTCGCGATCCACGGCGAACATATTTATAAGCTCGTGCCGGTCGAGATCAAGGGCGGCTCGACGACGGTCGAACTGCCGATTGAGAAGGGTTATGCGCCGAACGTGTGGCTCGAGGCGACGGTGATTCACGCGGTCGAAAAAGGGCGCGCGCAGGTGTATCCGTTCTCGAGTTTCGCAGCCGCGGCGCTCATGGTGCGCGACCCGGCGCGGAGGATTGATGTGACCATGCCGAGCCTGCCGGTCGAGGTGCTGCCGGGGACGCGGCTGCCGGTCGCGATCCGGACGCGCGGCGGCGACGGCAAGCCGGTAAGCGCGGAGATCACGCTGGCGGCGGTCGATGAAGGCATTCATTTGATCACGGGCTACAAGACGCCGGACCCGGCGGCGTGGTTCGCGCGGCTGCGGCGGCCCGAATTCCACCGCTCGCACTACTACGACAAGATCGCGCCGGATTTTGATGCGCCGGCGGCGGGCGGCGACGGCGAGATGGGGGCGGAGCGCATGGGGCGGCCGTCGCGGACGTGGATCAAGACGGTCGCGCTGTGGTCGGGCGTCGTCACAAGCGGGGCGGACGGGATGGCGTCGGTCACGCTGGACGTGCCGAGTTACTTTAACGGCCAGATACGGCTCGTGGCGGTCGCGGCGGATGTGCACGCGAGCGGCGTCGGCGAAAAGCAGTTGTTTGTGAGGCGGCCGTTCATGCTGCAAACGAGCCTGCCGCGGTTCATGCTGCCGGGCGACCGTGCGGCCGCGCTCGCGACGGTCTATAACACGACCGACGCGACGGGGACGGTGAGATTGATGGTGGCGACGAGCGGCACGCTGACACTGACCGAATCGACGAGCGCGACGTTCACCGTCAGGCCGCACTCGGATGCGACGCGCACGTTCGAGATCAAGGCGGGGCGGTCGATCGGCCAGGGCGAAGTGATGTGGAAGGCGGAGGTCGCGAGCGGAACACGGATTGAAACGCTGCGTGAAGACATGCTGCTGCCGGTGACGGAGCCGGCGGCGTGGCAGAACCGGCGCACGCTGAGCGTGCTGGCGCCGGGGAAAACGATGGCCATTGATACGGCGGGGTTCATGCAGGACGACTGGACGCGGCTGTCGGTGACGGTCGGGGCCGATCCGCTGCTCAGGCTGGAGAAGGCGCTCAAGGACGTCGTCGGGTATCCGTACGGCTGCGTGGAGCAGGTGACGTCAAAGCTGATGTCGCTGTATTTGCTGAGGAAAAACACGGCGCTGGTCGCGGGGCTCGATCCGAAGCTCGGGCCGATTGATGTTTATATCAGCACGGGCATTGATCGGCTGCTGGCGATGCAGACGGCGTCGGGCGGGCTTGCGTATTGGCCGGGCTATGGGGAGGCGTATCCGTACGGCTCGGTGTACGGGCTGCACTTCCTGACGCTCGTCAAGAAGGGGCGCGAGATCCCCGTCGATCAGAACAACTACGACGTGCTGCGGCGCTACGTGCGCGAGTTGGTGACGGAGACGCGCGGGGATTCGATGTCGGATCATTACCTGCGCGCGTATGCGACGTATGTGCTGGCGCTGGCGGGGGACCCGCAGGCGCCGACGCTGGCGGAGTGGTTCCGGCTGCTCGAACTGCCGCGGTCGGGGAGGTGGCTGCTGGGGGCGGCGCTGGCCGTCTCGACGCACGACACCGATCGCGTCCGGCTTTACCTGGAAGCGGCGCGCACGATGCCCTATGCCGGGCGCGAGCAATACGGCACGCTCAACTCGCCGGTGAGGAATGAAGCGGTCGAACTCATGTCACTCGTCAACATGAACGGCAAGAAGGAGGAGATGCTCAAGCGCGCCGATGACCTCACGCAGTGGCTGCAGACCGAACGGTGGGGGACGACACAGGAGAACGCGTTCACGATCGCGGCGCTGTGCCAGTATCTGGACAAGGTCAGCTCGGGGGTAACGCAGGCCGAGGCGACAATCACGACGGGAACGACGGCGACGAAGATCAAGGGGCGCGAGCTGTTCCGCAAGGAAACCAAGGGGCCCGGCGCAAAGTTCACGGTGACGAACAACGGGCCGGTCGATGTGTATGTGACGGCGGTGGCGGCGGGGATCCCGACCGACACGCCGAAGAAGGCGGTGTCCAACGGGATCGGGATCAGCCGGCGCATTCTTGGGCACAAGGGCGAAGTGGTCGATCCGACGAAGCTGCAACAGGGCGCGAGCTACGTCGTCGAGCTCGAGATCCACTGCGACCGCGAGGTGCGGAACATGGTCGTGACCGACCTGCTGCCGGCGGGGCTGGAGATCGAGAACCCACGGCTCAACCAGGACGAGCGGACGGGGATTATTCTGCCGCACGGGCCGGTGCAGCCGATGCACATCGAGATGCGCGACGAGCGGCTGGTGCTGGTGTTCGACCAGCTGCCGGCGACGCCGCGCCGCAATCATTACTTCTATTACGTGGTGAACGCGGTGACGCCGGGGCAGTTCCAGCAGCCGCCGGTCGATGCCGAGGCGATGTACGACCCGGCGGTAAGAGGGCAGAGCGCGCCGGGGGAGATTAGGGTGGGCAGGCAGTAGGGAGAATGGGACCCATGGGAATTATGGGAATCATGGGAATCATGGAAATTATGAAGGAGAATCAGATGATCGGGCGACATTTAATCGGGTTGGTTGTGTTCGTGGCTTTGGTGGCGGGTGCTTCGGCGGGGCGGGGGCGGGTTCTGCAGGGGCGGGTGCTCAATGTGGATGGCACGCCGTCGAGCGGGACGCTGGTGCTGCCGATCGGGCTGGATCGCGGCGGGTTCATCATGGAAGAAGAGGCGCTTCGGCAGCCGCTGTGGCAATACCGGACCGATCGCGACGGGCGGTTCACGGTGCGGTTTGGCGAGTTCTTCAACGATGATTCACCGAACACGGCGACGCTTGGGTGGAGTTATTACCACTTCGTCGCGCTTCCGGGCAAAAGCGACGGAGGGGCAATCAGCGACATGATTGGCAATCCGCGTCAAAAGTGGTACCAAACCGGCGACGAGTGGGGACCCGTGCATTACACTGGAGACAAACCGCTTGATGTCACGATGCAACGCATGCGTGGAGTCGTGGTCGAAGGCTACGTGTTCGATTTGGCCGGAAACGAACTTGCCGGGACCACGGTCTCGCTCAGTCATGACCTACACTCGGGCTCGCATACCGGAGGAGGAGGCGAGATCTTCCGCCGCGAGGCCGTCACCGATGCGCATGGCCGTTACCGCTTCGAACACGTATATCCGGTCGCCTTTACACTGCAAGCACCGTATATGCCGGGGAAGGCTCAATCGATGGTCTGGCTTCAGACGCGGCTCGGAGAACATGAACGCTGGCAGGATGAACGAATCGACAAAATCAAGATCAAGGCAGGACAGGGGCGGCTTCGCGTCGATATCGGCCTTGTTCCGCGCGGCCAGTTCGTGTATCGCGGCACGGTGACCGACGAATCCGGCCGGCCGATTGAAGACGTGGACATCACACTGGCGATCTCGCTTCACAACCGCGTGGGGTTGGATTTCCAGGACAGCCATTCCTTTACATCGGTCAAGACAGGAGCCGACGGGACCTACGAAATCCGTTCAGACACAAAATGGATCAGATTCATTCGCGCCGGCAAAAAAAGTTATGAATCGAAAACGTTCACGGACGAACGAGAAGAAGGCGGCAGGGAAGGCGTCCACATCAACCCGGGCGTTTATGATTTCAAATTGAAGGCGGTGGCGAAATAAGGCGGTTTTTATAATTGATGGCTAAAGCCGGTTAACGAGAAGCCGGCTGAAGCCGGCTGAAAATTTATAGGAAATGGGCCGGTAACCACCGGCTGAAGCCGGTGGCAACGCATTCAGCCCGCTAAAGCGGGCAAATTGTTTCGTAGGCAAGCTAACTTAAAATGCTCTATGCCAGGTTGGGATTACGAGTCATCATGAAGCGGCGCATCTTGGCGCATCTTTACGAAGGATGAAATTTGAGGTCGCAGGCGGATTGACGATGGATTCGGTTGGTTCGATTACGATTACGATTACGAGCACGAGCACGAGCACGAAGACGAGCGCGTATTTTTCGCAATAGCGCGAGCACGAACTTATTCGGCCTTGATGATGTCCATGTTGCCGATGTAGTAGCGAATGCCGCTGACTATTGTCAGGACGACGCAGATGAAAATCATCGCGTGCAGGGTCCACTGGAAGACCCACTCGATGTCCCAACTGCGGATGATGACGCGCTCCCAGAGGCCATAGACGTTGAGCCAGTCGCGGGCGGCGAGGAAGACGAGCGCGGTGATGATCGTCGTAAGCTGCGCGATGGTTTTGTTTTTGCCCCAGCGGTCGGCGCTGAGGACGCGGCCCTCGGCGATGGCGAGCTGGCGCAGGCCGGTGATGAGGAACTCGCGGGCAAGGATCAGCACGACCATCCACGCCGGGAAGAGCCTGAGCTGGACCATGGTGACGAACGCCGCCATGGTGAGGACCTTGTCGGCGAGCGGATCCATGAGCTTGCCGAAATTGGTTGACCAGCCGTGCCGCCGCGCCAGCGCGCCGTCATAGTAATCAGTGATCGACGCCGCGATGAACATGACCAGGGCCAGGACGCGCAGGACGGGGTAGCAGCCGCCGGGCAGGCTGAACATCTGGTTCAGCGGCTGCTCGGGAATGCCGAATGCGCTCGGCGTGACCGCGACGAGGAAAAACGGCACGACCACAATCCGGCTGAGAGTGAGTTTGTTGGACAGGTTCATGCTTGAATCGTGCTCGTGCGCGTAATCGTGATCGAAACCAAGTCGAAACGTTGCCAAGTCAACATAGCGCAATTCGCGATTGAGTGACAAAGATTTTCGGGAGGCGGAGATTTTCGGAAGGCGGGCTGCCGGGGGGCGGTGGGGGATTCGATTACGATTACGATTACGATTACGAGCACGAGCACGAGCACGAGCACGAGCACGAGGACTTCCCACGTAATTTCTTAATAGCACGAGCACGAGCACGATTATTTATTTGGTCGAGGATTCGTAGAGGACCTCGGGTTGTTTCGAGACGCGGTTGCTGAGGAGGAGGACGGGCTCGGGGTCACGATCGGTCCACTGGCGCACGACCGGCCAGCCGGGGTTGCGGATCGGCTCGAGCCCGCTGTTCGTCGTGAGCAACCAGCGCTGGTCCTCGTTGGCCATGAACGCGCGCGTGGCGTCGGCGGTTTTCAGCCACTGGGGCTGGGCCGTCATGTAAAGCGAGGCCGCATTGTCGAGCTTGAGGAACCCGACCGCCTCGCCGGCGGCCAGCTTGCGGTTGAGCTCCTGCGCGATCTGGCGCGGGACGCGGTCGTTGAAGATGTCGGGGAGGTAATAAAAGGAGATCACGACGTAGCCGAGATAAACGGTCGCGGCCAGCGCGCCCAACGCCGAGCCCAGCCGGTGGCGCCTGATGAGCCATCCGGCGGCGCCGCCGCCAAGCGTCAGCGTCGCGAGGAACAGGATCACAAACCGGGCGGGGGGCTCGGCGGGAAAGAGATCGGGTTTGAACCGCAGCGTCGCGATCATCACCGGCACCGCGACCAGCACCAGCAGGATCATCAACCACACGTGCGCGAACACGACGCGCCGTGGGCGCCGCGCGCGCAGGCCGGCGAGGATCAGGCGCGCCGCAAGCAGCGCCACGGCGGGATAAACCGGCAGGATGTAGCGGCCGTGCTTTTCGCGCGCGAGCGTAAAGAAGATGAGACCGAACACGAGCCAGCAGAAAATAAACAGCGTGCGACCGCCGTCGCTGAGGCGCCGCTTGCGCCACGCCCACCAGACGGCGGCGGGGATCAACAGGCCCATCGGCAGCGAGTCGATCGGCAGCCTGTAAAAGTAGAAGAAAATCGAAGGGGCGTCGCGCATGACGTCGGCGAGGCGGCCGACGAGGTGAACCTTGAGCATCGGGCCGTAGTACTCGATGCCGCCCATCGTCGCCGCCGGCGCGAACCATGCCGCGACCATCGCGAGCATCCACGCCAGGCCCGGCCAGAACCAGTGCCACTTGACGGGGGCGTAACGGCGGCTCGCAAGCGCGTAGAGGAGGATCGTCCCGAGCCACACGAGCGCGCCGGGGCCCTTGGCAAGGATCGCGAGGCCCGCCATCGTCCACGCGAGCCACGCCCACGCGATGCCGCCGGGGTAATCGCGGCCGCGGGCGGGGAACATGATGCGCGCGCTCGCCCAGAAGGCGCCCCACGTGAATGCACACATCGGCAGATCGAGCCGCACCTGCTTCGCCTCGCGGAAGAACCCGAAACTGACGAGCAGCGCCGCCGCGCCGATGAGCGCCACGCGCGGGCCGTCGAGTTGACGAAGCGTGAGGTAGGCGAACAGGAGCGCGAGCAGGCCGAGACCGATGAGCGGCAGCCGCGCCGCCAGCGGATCGGAGCGCCCCATGAGACGATAACTTGTCGCCTCGAGCCAGAAAATGAGCGGCGGTTTTTCCGGGTAAAGATTGCCGAGGTGGTGCATGACCATGAGGGAGCTGCCGGGGCCGACCTCGCGGCCGACCTGCGCGTAGGCGCGCTCATCCTTGCCCATGAAGCCGACGCGGCCGGCGCCGACGCCAAACAAAAGCGACGCCGCGGCGAAAAGAAAAACAAACCACGCGGCCTCGGCGGCAAGGCGCAGGCGGGGCTCGGGCGGGCGCTCGCGCACGGGCGGTTTCGCGGGAGAGGGCTGTGGATCAGGATTCAATCGATAGCCATCCGATTCGCAATCTCAGAGTAGTATCTTTATGACATGCAATCGCATTGTCAAAATCATACCATGATTCGGGCGGCATGGGGGCTATGGGACTTATGGGACCTATGGGGATTCGATTACGATTACGATTACGAGCACCAGCCTTCGCCAAGGCTTCGGCTGGCAAGCCGAGCACGAGCACGAGCGTGAACTGAGCAGAGAATCAACACACAATATGCAAGCGATACCGGCCATTGTCCTGGGCACTTCGCCGTATAGCGAGACGACGCTGATCGTGCGGCTGCTGACGAGCCATCATGGGGTGGTGCGCGCGCTGGCGAAGGGGGCGCGGAGGAAGGGCAAGCAGTCACAGGCAGCGTTCGAGCCGCTGACGCGCGTGCAGGCGATGATCAAAATCAAGGGGCCCGACGCCTTGGCGACACTCGGCGAGGTAACCGTGCGCGGGGACTGGCCGTGGCTTCACAAGGATCTCAATCGGCTTGCGTTCGCGTCGCTCGGGATCGAGGCGATCGGCGCGGCGGCGGCGCTGCACCCGCCGGAGCCGGTTTTCTATGAGCTCGCGCGCGAATTCCTGGAACGCATGGGCGAGGCGCGCGGGCCGGGCTCGCTGACGATCGCGCTGCTGATGCGGCTGCTGCACGAGACCGGATTCCCGCCGCGCGTGGCCGAGGACTGGACGGCCGAGACGCTGCCGGCCCGCCTCGCCTGGGATTTCGCGGCCGGGATGTTCCGCGTGGGCGAGGCGCGCGAGGCGGTGCAGACGGGCCTCGCGGCGCCGGCGGTTGCCGCGCTGATGCCGTGGATGAACGAGCCGCCCGACCTCAAGACGGAACGCACGATCCCGTCATCGCTCGGAGAGCCGATCATCCGGTGGCTGGTGCGCGTGTGGGAGGATCATCTCGGCCGGCCGCTCAACAGTGCGCGCTTCATCGAAAAGATGTTGTTTCAATGATGCGCGATCGTTTGGCATACACCGCGAATTTTCATCGATCATCGCGCATCATTCAGGGTTGACAAGCGACCCCATCCCTTGCGATGTTATATTGTTTGTTCGGGCCGGGGAGGTCCACGGACCACCCAGCCAATGCGGGGTCGTAGCTCAGTTGGTTTAGAGTGCCGGACTGTCACTCCGGAGGTCGCGAGTTCAAGTCTCGTCGGCCCCGCCACTCAAAATAAAAGACTTAGCCGCCTTTTCGGGCGGCTTTTCTTTTGCTTCACAATAGTTTTTTGCCATAATCCTGCCAATTTCATGCAGTCCCCTGCTCACCTGTATCCTGGCCATCTGGTCAAGCACTACCGCCAGCATCATGAGAAACAGAGGCGTGTAGCGCCCTGGATCTTCGGCCGGGAATTGGTTGCCGGCTTCGAAGAAGTGATTCAATTCGTCGCGGGAAAACGGACGTTCCAAGTGCCCATCGCCTTTGGAGCGTGATGGCGGGTTGATAGTGCAACCGTTTTCATTGAGAAGGCGCAGGATGGAGTGGATTTCATGCGTAACTTGCTCATGAAATTCAAGGGAGGTTGATTAAACTGAATTTGTTTTCAGACTCCCGCAATCGGCTGCATCGGCTGCCTCGCTTTGATCATTTGCAGAACGGCAAGCAAGAGCGCCGCATCTACGCAATAAAAGACAGCCCGATTCTCTTCACCGAAGCAGTGCAGCAAACCGCAATTGCTCAGATTTTGCAAACTATTGGAAACAGCCCGAGGGTCCTCCCCTCCCAACCAGAATTGAGCAACGCCACTCGCCGAATCACAGGCGTCGGGGTTACTGACGAAGTATTCCATAATGCGTATTTCGAGTTGCACGCCTTGACACCTTAATCGACTGCTAATCCATCTATCGGATTCCAGCCAGACCCAGTTGAGGGTATGGACCATTACGCCCAATATAGACCAGATGGCTACGGCTACCGAAAATACTCGGTGTCAAGTTGCAATAATTTTGCGAGAGAATCAACAACAGCGATGGCGATTTAAAAAAAAATCCTCGCCCCACATCTATTACGAGATGGACAGCAGGATCTTGGCAAAATTTACAGGCTCAAATTTGCATTTCGCGCTTGTGCGTCAGGTTTGGGTTTTGAACTGAATTTCAGGAGTTTGTTGTAGATTGTTTTTTCGCTGATGCCGAGCATGCGCGCAGAACGTGCCTTGTTGCCACGACACGTCTCGAGCGTCTGATCGATGGCTATCCGCTCGAGTTCTTCGAGCGTCAGCCCCGCCAGCGGCCGGGCCGACGTGGTTCTAATCTCCTCGGCTGCGTGCCGGAGCGGGATCCTCTCGGCGCCGATTTGCGCCTCGTCACAGAACGCCGAGGCCTGCTCGAGCACGTTTTCCAACTCGCGCATGTTCCCAGGCCAGTGGTAATGCTGCAACTTATCGAGTGCCTCTTGAGTAAGGCACTTGGTGGGCTGGTTATTACGCCGTCCAGCGCGATCGAGATAATGCTCCACCAGCGCCGGGATGTCGCTCGGGTGCTCCCGGAGCGGCGGTATCGCCAAGCTCCGGACATTTAATTGCAGGAACAGGTCCTCTCGGAACATCCGCTCTCGCACCATGGCCTGCAAATCCCGGTTCGTCGAGGCGATTAAGCGCACGTCAACATGGACATCGTGATCGCCCCCGACCCGCTGAAACCTGCCATTTTGCAGGAATGTTAACAGCCTTGGCTGCAGATCAAGCGGTATATCGCCGACTTCATCAAGGAAGAGCGTACCCCCCTCGGCCATTTCAACCCGGCCAAGCCGGCGCTCGGAGTCCGCGGTGAATGAGCCGCGCTCATGACCGAACAGCTCGGACTCAACCAGCTCGCGAGGCAGCGTCGTGCAGTTGACGGTGATGAACTGGCCGGCGGCGCGAGTACTCGCTTGATGTATCAGCCGCGCGAGCAGGCTTTTCCCGACGCCGCACTCGCCGGTCAGCAGCAGGTTACCGTCGAGCGGCGCAAGCCGGAGGGCGTTTTCGAGAACCCGGCGCGAAACGTCCGAGGTGCCAATGTAAACCAAGGGCGGTTCCGGGCTGACGATCGCCTGACGAAGCCGACGATTCTCAAGGTGTAATCTCCGGTTCTCGCGCCGCAGCCGGCCAAAGCGCGCTGCTTGGCGCACCGTGCTGACGAGTTCCTCGGGATTAAATGGCTTGGCTACATAATCAAACGCGCCATTTTTGCTCGCGCGGGCTGCGGCACGGATATCGGAATGCGCTGTGATCATGATTGTCTGGATGTCGGGATGAATCCGCGTCATCTCAGCCAGACATTGCAGCCCATCGAGCACCGGCATACTCACGTCAAGCAGCGCCACATCGAGGTCCTCTGTCGCCTGGTCGAGCGCCTCACGACCGTTGCGAGCGGTCAGCGTGCGGAATCCCTGGCGCTCGAGCGTATAGTTGAGCAGTGTTCGGATATGCGCATCATCGTCAGCCACCAGAACCTGGATGGGAGTTTCTGTCATGTCGCCGGAAGTTTTCATACACCGTTTCCTCCGTTCAAATTGGATGACAACCACATCAGGGCGGAATGGGTCCCAAGGGTCCTATGGGACGAATGGGACCGATGGGACCTATGAATTTTCATTCCGCGTCCCGCACGCCGTATCGCATGGTGTACTCAGGACCCAGGGCTGTCTTTTACGGGCAGCTTTACAAGCACTACTGTTCCGTAGCCGAGTTCGCTCCCAATTTCGACACTGCCACCGTGGCGCTCGATGATTTCGTGGACGATCGCCAAGCCGAGGCCGGTCCCCGCAACCTCCATCCCCGGTCGGTGCGCGCGATAGAAACGCTCGAAAACATGCGGCAGATCGGTTTGCGAAATGCCGATGCCGGTATCGGTCACGGTGAGTGTCAAGCCGTCATGGTCGCCTGATGCGCCGACCGTGATCGTACCGCCGGGGGGGGTGAACTTGATGGCGTTGCTGAGGATGTTGATGAGCACGCGCTTGAGAGCCTCGAGATCGCCGATCGGGCGCGGCAGTGACTCGGCGATTTCCAGCTTCAGGGTCAATGCCGACGATTCGATCACCGGCGAGAGCATGGTGCAGGCGGCCTCGATGAGCGTGGGGATTTCAATCAAGCGCCGCTCCATTTTCATACGGCCGCTTTCGAGGCGCGAGATCTCGAGCATATCCTCGATCAAGGCCTCCAGCCGCTGCGTCTCCTGGTCGATGATGTCGAGGAACTGGTTGCGCAGCGATTCGGTCATGGCGCCGTCCTGGCGCAGCGCCTTGGTGAAGCCCTTGATCGAGGTGAGCGGCGTTCGCAGTATGTGGCTGACCGAGCCGACGAAATCGGTCTTGAACTGGTCGATCTCTCGTTCGCGGGTCACGTCGCGCAGGATAAGAACCCGGCCGGCGATGCGGCAGGCCGGATCGACCCATGCGCTCGCCACGATGCGTAGCGTTCGCGGGCAGGGCTCGTGCAACACGAGCATGATCTCCTCGGCCCGGTCGGGCTGGCAGGCTTCGAGCATTTCCTTGAGGCGCGCAGGCGGGGGCGTGCAGTCGCCGAACAGCGAGGCAAGCATGCTGCCGGTGCCGGCCTGTCCGGTCACCTCGAGGAGCCCACGCGCGATGTGATTCATCATCGTGACACGATGATCGAGATCGGTGACGATGACGCCATCGCCGATGCCGCGCACGATGAGCTCGAGGCGCTTGGCTTCCTGGTTGAGCCGCTCGTTGACGGTCTTAAGCTGCTCATTGGCGAGAGCGAGTTCGGAGGCCTGGCGCCCGACCTCGATCTCGGCCTCGCGCCGGGCTGTAATGTCTAGCCCGTAGAGGTTTAAATACTTTTCACCGGCCACCGGGGCGCAGACTATCAGCCATGTGTGGCCAGCAACGGTCAACTCGAACTGGCAGACAAGATTGTCGGCGAGGCAGCCGCAGACGCGTTCGAGCGGCTCCGACGGCAGCGGCCGGCCGACCTGGACCGACCATGCCTCAAGGAGTGGCGCGCTCGCCGTGTTGGCATACGTCAGCACGCCGGCATCGTTCACACGCATCACCGGATTGGGATCTACGGCCGGAAAGCGCGCCATGCTGGCCAGCAGCGTGCACATCTGTGTCTCGAGCGTGACGTCTCGGATCGAGCCAAAGTATCCTTCGATCGCGCCATTCGCATCGCGGATGATCGTCGCCGTGACGAGCGCATCAATGACCACGCCGTTGAAGGTATCGAGAGTGAGCCTGGCCTCACGGACAAAGCCCTCCTGCTCAAGGCGTCGGAAGAAATCTTCGCGAAGAGCACGGTCGGTGATCATCTCGGCGAGCGAGATTCCATCGCAGCCAAGGCCAATTCCGAGCAGGCGCACGGCGGCCGAATTAAGCTCAATGAATCTGCCGGCGGAATCAACCATGAACCACGGCTCGGCGACCTGCAGGAAAATACGGCGATAGTGATCGGGATCGGAGTCACACAAGTTGACACTGCCGCACATTTCTATATTCAGTCTCGCGAGGTCCATTGCAATTTCCCCTCCCTGTTAAAAGACTACTTCTCACCCCATAATGATCGAAAGATACGTTATGTTATCCTCATCCATCAGCTTATTTGCAAAATCCTTTCCATTCAGATTGCAATTCCTCTCCTGAGTTAAATATAAATTTCATGATGCCCTTTATGGTGACATTGTTCATGGCTTTTTCGTCATTCGACCGATGGACGGTTAATTCGACGATCGCTTGATCTATTTCTTCCTTTATTATTTCTATTTTTGCGGATATATGCGGCCCTTGCGCGTCCATTTTATTGAACACTTTGTCGATCTTTACAGGCTTGCCCGAATGTCGTTTTACCACAAATGTCTTGGTGGCATTCCCATTAGGCTTCAATACCCCCACATTAATATTGTTCGGCGCAATATAAATATCGCTCACGATATTCATTGTCACGGGAATGCGTATATCAGGATTTCCTCGCACCTTTGTTGCTATCTCCAAAGTGCCTCTTATGGGCCCGTAAGGCTCATTGTCTGGTATCGCCGTCTTTATCATCACTCGATATTTTATTGGTGTATTATCTATTGATACGATGCTCCGCTTGGCCGGCCATGACAAATCTACAGTCTCCTTCATTTTCCCTTCCGGGACATATTTGATTTCCGTAACAGGAGTATATTCTTTTTTCGCGATCTGTTCATATTTTATTTCGGTTCCCTCGATCATCAGGTCATGTTTTCCATCGCGTTCGGTCACTTCTATGTCCTGCGATATCGTTTGCCCAGGATAGACATCACCATAATCCAATATGCTTTTCGATATATGCACTTTCTCATTTATAAAACCTGTATATTGCAACTCAGTTGTAGTCGATATCGGGTCATTGCTTTCAACGTACACCGAAAGATTTTGATATCCCGCACGTCCTAGCGCCGAAAGCAGCACAGTTATTTCAGCCATCTCGCCTGGGTTTAAGACAGGCTTGGATGCCGTCGCGCTCGTGCACCCACAACTTTTTTTTATGCGATTTATCATTAATGGCGCCCGTCCAGCGTTCCTGAACGGGAAACGAGCCCTTAACATTTCACAGGATTCAGTAGATCCAAAATCCATCAAGAGAGTATCGAATTCCAGGCGCGGAACTTTTTTAGCCTGCGCCATCTCTTTGCGCCGAATAACCAGCGATTCGCCATGCCAGTATGTGCTTATGTCATTTTTACTTATCCACTCAGACGCCATTCCAGGACGATACATCCTCACCTCTTTGTGATTTCTCGGGTTTCTCTCCCTTGGGTCAACGCAACAATAATGATTATTATTGACATATATTATGACAGGGGTATTCAACTTGACCAGATCCGACCATGTCAACTTGACTCCCTCCGCCTGCAGTCCATACATTTCGGCAACTTGCTTGAGCCGAAACATTGACGCGCCCTTTTCGGTCAATTCACAAGCGTTTATTAAATCCGTAAGATCTAATGCTTTGCCAAGCCGTGCTGCGGCTATTCTTAAGGATATTGGCCCGCATGCGCGATTATTGCCAGCATCCGCAGGCTCAAATACATTATTATCGGGCGCGTTATTCCATCGTACGGCCCCCAATATTGAGAAAGCTATAAATAGTGCGCACATAAACGCTATCAGATACATGCGATAACGACGAATATAGTTTTTCATTATAGCATCGCCTTTTCACGCCTTACAGTATGACCCCAAGAGGTAAATCCCTCAATGCAATACTTAGTCGAAGAGCGGTGAATGAATTATATCTATTTGACAATTCCCTGGGATATATCGCTTGGCAATGGAACTACCACAAAGGGCATTCCATCTGCATCTATGCGGCTGAAGTCCATGATGGATGTGTCGGAAGGATAATTTGTCACACTATTTATGGATGCATCAAACAATGTCTGATCGTGAGTTGTTATATATTTTGTTATCCTTGTGGTCATCTTATAACTCCTTATTGGGAATTCCAGATCGCCATTGGCATACATGGGCAATTCCGCGTTCCAGTAATTCTGCGATTTGCATGTGAACAAAGGTTTTTCATGGCCGGAAAGAGTGAAAGATGCGCTTCTTACCAAATAATCGTGTTTGGTATCTATTTCCATCCGCCACATTCCTTTGTCCGACGAAAAGAGACTGCCTGGTCCCACTACGGTTGCAATCCCACCAGAATCGACCGTCGATGAAGTAATCGTATCGAGCAATTGAGAATAACCCCTGCCAAGAGATAAAAGATATCTGAAAAACAAATTCTCAGGATCATGATGATTGACCGGATAGAGTTCAAGACGGGCGGCAAGTGCATCTGTTAATAAACTCGCTTCGCCTGTTTCTTTGAGAACACAATTGTCGTATTCTGATCTGATCTTCCATGACGCGCCATCAAATGCGATGGTTCGCATTTTCATATTTGTCACAATGTAATTACCGGCACTGTCATAATCAAGAGGATTAGCCTTCTTTGAATAGCGAGATGCCCCAAGCAACGTCCTATTCTGAACCAAGGCGTATTTCCCATCATTTCCTGTGATTTGCAAGGTAAAGGTGCTTGGATCCTGATCGACGCCTACGTTGGATTTACAACTCACAATCAGGTTCACGTTAAAATTGGATAAAAATTGAGCATCATAGGAATCTAATATGTCCTTAATGCTTTGGGCCTCGGCCGGATTAAAATGTTGCAACAACATAATCTGAACAAAATATACACACACTGTCATCATGAGTGAGCGTTGGCGGATTGACATCATCATATGACTCCATTAGTACAATATTTAACAAATTATTAATCCATATCTTGTGGAAGACTCGATCAAAGTGCCGTCACAACCGGATGTATCGCAACGAAACCGAAATGCTCGCGGCGTACAATCGTGTCCAAAATGATGGACATATAAAACACGGAGTTCGCCCTGATAACTGGCTGCACAGCCAATGGAAGCCCTATAATATTGGATGAGAGACACTTGTTTTGTATTAATCGTCGCACTGCAACTAGATCCGCCATTTAAAGGACAATCGGCATCAAATATGTAATTGGCGATACACGCATCTGTTGCACAAGGCTGAGGATAATCTTCCGTGTGGAAACATTCATCTTTTCTAAAAGCTGCATATTTACACCCCCCGCAGCAATCTCCCCCATGGATCGCTTGCATTTGTGAATCCGAAAGGGGGGATGATGCACAATTCATCTTGAGCGATAAAATCACGAGTATGCCGATAATGACGATCAATGCCGTTGCGGAGATGGTAAGTAGTGACTTCACGAAATAGCAATCCTTTGAGTTAATGTGATGAGCCGCTGAGAAGCGCCTCATCTATCGTTCACGCTTTCATGAGTGAGGTCTAAGTCCACCACTCCCCTTTCACCTTTGGCCTCCCATTGATTTGCCCACTTTTGTCTCAGCTGGCGGCTTGGTCATTGCGGAATTTTTGCGGGTTAATAACCCCACTCCTGTTGCCGATTCTCTGGGCCTGAGATATTCTTTTAAAACTCTGTGACCCATATAACCCAACGGCAGCGCAATCAATATTAGGCACACTGCCGCCAGCATTTCAATGGGCACCCCGACCCTTGCAGAATTTCTGTAGACCATATCTCGAACTAATATTAACGATTCTCCGGCCCCGATATATTTTATTAGCACTTGTTGACCCATGTAGCCCAACACCGGCAGCGCAATCACTAATATGCACATGGCTGCGGCCAGCTTATAACCATATCGCCTGAACCCGGCTGCACATGTTTCGCGGTAGGTCGCCTGCTCAGTCTCGCACTCATTGATGCGAACCATAAGGTTCGCGACCTGTTCCTCGATGCTTGGCTCGCCCGCCATCCCGCGCCGCAGCTGCTCCAAATTATAGCAAAGCTCGGAAGTCCGTTCCCACTCGGCCCGGCATTCGGGACACTCGCTCAAGTGCTTCTCGATGGCGCCAAACTGAAGCCGGGACAGCGAGGGATCCCAGTGGTGATAAGCGCCCAGACGCAACCTGACCCACCGGCAACTGGGTACGCGGCCAGCAAGCAATTGCAGGCATTCTTTCAACCCACGGGCTATTCTTCTCAGCTTCATCTGCCTTTGCCCTCTCTTCTGCCCTCTGCATAGACATGTCGAAAAGGGACGATTTTATAACATCGACGCATAAAAATATTTCAATTATTTTGGGGATGATTGATATTATATGAGTTACGCATCAGCTTTTCTTGTCTTTTTCCATGATCGCGCGAAGACGGGCGCGTGCGCGCCACTCATAAACCTGAATAGATGCCTCCCCCAGCCCTAGCCGGCGAGCTGCCTCGGCTTCCGAGCAGCCCTCGAAATACAGCAGGTTGATTACATGCCGAAGCCGGTCGGGCAGTTGCGCGACAGCCTCGCGAAGTTGGTCCAGACCTTCTGCCTGTGTGTCAGAACCCGAGCCGCTCTGAGTTACCGACCATGTCTGGGCTGTTTGCTTGAGTTCTTTTTCGATCCGCTTAGTTTTCGACACCTGCCGCCCCTTGGCCAAGAGCAGTTTCTTGGCGATCCCGAACAGATAAGGGCGGACCTTGTCTTTTTCGATCCTCCCCCGCTTGGCCCAATATGTCAAAAAGCTATCTTGGACCAGGTCTTCCACATCGTCCCGTCGGATGTTACGGCCAGCAAAAAAGCGCGCGAGCGCGGACCAAAGATTTCCATAAGGCTCGTCGGTGGGCCCGAGATCAGTATTGGAAGACCTATTGTCCAGCTTTTTCATGTGTTCATGATGGTTCCCTGTCAAACCCTGGGGTTATTCTTCCCGAAAATTTACGCCGGATGCAATCTTCAAGTGTTTCGTTCGGACATTTCCCCATAAATTCCCACGCTTAGCGAAGGAAAACGGATCGGTCTGGGTCGAATCCTCAGCGTGTGTTTGATGAGGCTCGAATGAAGGTCGCAGGCGGTTGCGCCAGACGATCGAGGTGGCTCGGCAGGGAGGACATGCTGGAGACGGCACCCAGAGCAAGCCGCGCGACCGGACTCCGCATGGACGGACGCATGGGAGAGTAGTCAGGTCGTGATTCTCACCACTAATCTCTATCACCACTAGAATATATCAGGTAGCAACGATTGGATATCATCGATCTTCGGAAGATCATCATCCCAATACCGCAAGGACTTGCCGTCGTGGATCAGGTAAAAGCGTGGTGGTGCATTGCCGATGAATTCAAAGAACTTAAGCGGCTGAACACGTGCCATTGGGAATTGGGGCTTGAACTGCTCGCGGAACTGGCGGAGGGTGTCTTCCTCGCCAAGAATCAGGCCGACAACCGGTAACTCGCCGAACTCCTTGACAAGAGTGTTCATCCTCGAAACCAATTCCTGGCAATGCGAACAGGAATCACTCATAAAGCCGACAAAATATATACCCTTGCCCAAGTCGAGAGCTCGATTTGAATCGTCTTTGATAGCGAACTGCGCAAAGGGGCGATCCGTTGTGGTGGGGGGCTTTGCTACAGCCAGCCCGGCGTCAGACTTGACCGGTTTACCGCCCCAAAAGCTCCAGGCGAGACTGGCAATCAGCAAAAGCGGGCAGAATGCGGCACATGCCGTCTGCAGTTTCTTGCTCCTGATATCCAATTCAAACGATTGGCTCTGAAATGATTGCGATGCACCACTTATTGCGATCACATTCATTCCGATCATGATAACATTCTTTATAATCGAGGCAATCGGCGATATTTTGATGAATGAGCCGAAACACCCGCAGTCTTCGAGGCCTTTGAAAAGCCAGCCGTAAACGATGATCCCGGTGAAGAAGATGAGTATCGCCAGGGAGAGCTTCAAGCATTCCACCCTAAAATGCTTACTTATGATCATGACCAAGCCGAGGAGAAACTCGATAGAGATTATGAAAATGGCGATGGCTGTGACAAGTGTTGGGTTACGAATAATGTTAAAGTATGAGATCAGCATGGCGAAGCTTTGGACTTCGATTGCTTTCGCGATGGAGGAAAGCAAGAAAATGCTTCCAAGCAGGCAGGTAGTGAAGATGAACCGCTTCATTTGATTTTCCGACTGTCTGATCACTTTGAATAAGATTTCTTTGAGATTGCATCGACCGGCATATCGAGACATATGGAGCCGATCGAGACTTTTGCATTACCCATTACCGCACTCTTGGGTGATATTTTGCGACGGATGACGTTTCCGTTCAACACAAATTCGTGGTGGTGTCATACCCCATTAGAAATGTCACCCCAACACCGCCTTGCATTTGCGCGATGATTGATTGCTCAGGGCCGAAGATAGGGTTCCATGGGGACGCGACCCGAGCACCGCACCGGAGGCCGAAGCAGAGCGGGTGCGGCCCTTGCGAGCCGTCCCTCTCTTTTTGCCACCACGGTCCGTCCCCGACTATTTCCGGCCGGCCCGTCCTCGATCCTACTTCGGGTTGGAAGAATCGACAGAAGGCGTGAAGAGAAGAAAAGAAAACCCGGAAAATCCAACACTGCACCACTATCTTAGCGCTAATCCGGACAGTCTATTCAATAGTTGTTATTTGTGAATACGCAACC
The DNA here is from genome assembly GCA_021372575.1 of bacterium. Taxonomy (GTDB): domain Bacteria; phylum Sumerlaeota; class Sumerlaeia; order MVZB01; family MVZB01; genus JAJFUE01. Next base: position 24,997 of record JAJFUE010000185.1, read on the forward strand.
CATCCTTTCTTCATATTGGAATGAAGATGGGCATGCATTTCGATCACGAGGCCAAGCCTAAATGCGTACTCATCTGTAATGCACGATTTAGAATCATATTTTATCCTAACAACATCATTAAGCACTTCACTACATGTTTTTGACAACGTCCTCCATCGCAAATCCGGTATGCAGCGTGATGTGATAATTATATAAATCAGCGCCCGTCTTAACCGAATATGATCGCCAAGTATTTGATCCGCATAATCATAATCGGCTTTCTCGACATTGCCTACCGATTTATTTTCATGGCCAGATGTTGTTTGGTCCGGATCTCCTGATATTGGGATAAACGACACAAGCGCTTTTGGGAACCGGCCTTCAATTGACAAATCAGAATAATTGAGCGGCGGCAATTGTTGTTTACCGCCATCTTCAAGTTGCAACATGCAACCAGCAATCGCTGCGGCGCGTTTCATGGCGTCGATCGTGGGTCGGACGTTGGGGTCTTCGGGCTTGATCGGGTAATCAAAACGGAAAATCTCGCCTGAGTAGAAAACAAGCGCGCGCCAGCCGGCCGGCCGAGTAACTTCATCGGTCCAAATCTTCTTGGCCCAGTCGGGGATATAAGCCGGCTTGCCGTTCCAGTTGATGCCGTATTCGGGTTTGGTGAGAACGTCATAAACCCACATGATGTGCGGGTATTCCTTGCGCGCCCAGGCTTCCCACTCGGCCTCGGTGTGCGGCAGCATCGCCTCGACCTGCACCTGCGCCAGGGTTTGTTCGAATCTCCGGTCTAGCTCAATCAACGATTCGGCAGGAAAGCTATTGAGGCGATCATAACGAATTGTTGAGTGATCGTTCGCCGCGTGATGTCCAGGCTTGAGCACGACGATTTGATTTTCACATTTCGTTGAATCCGATAATCGAATATAGGCCAATGCGTCCTTTGATTGTTTGTGGTAATCAACCAGATATTTACCGATCTGCGCAAGAACGGGAAAGCCTAAGGCGAGCAAGCATACCACCGCGAGACCGTAAGCCCATCGTCGAGCACAGACTCTTTTGGGGCTCTTGAACTCTCTCGACCTGCTGGTTTCGTATTTGGCAATTTTCAATAATGCTGCGGACGCAATGTCATCCGAATTTAAGTGGCTTGGCTCCTGGTTTCTGCGCAGTTGCTCAACGCAATTGCACAAGGAACAGGTGGCCTCCCACTCGGCCGCGCATTCGGGGCAGTGAGCAAGATGTTTCTCAATTGCGGCATATTTGCGGCATGAGAGCGAGGGATCCCATGCGTAGTAAGCCCCAAGACGCAATTGGACCCAGGCGCAACCGGGATCCTTCCCCAGCATCAGCGTGAAGCACCTTATCATCGCGTCTATGGTTTTTATAAAGCCCATCTCCAACCTTGCAACCCTTTATAATTTATATGTCGAGCACAGGGCATTTTTAACATTTCAAGAAGAATATATTTTTGAAGACACCTTATAATACTGATTCTCTTTATCTTATGACACATCGGATCCCGGCTCCGGGGTTTCGATTTCTATCGATTGAAGCATAAGCATTTGTCCCAATCTTTGAATCGCACGATGATCGGCCATATACACCGCCGGCATCGAGATTCCAAGTTCATGGGCGACATCCGCGTGGGTTTTTCCTGCGAAATGAATCAGTTCGGCAACTTGTCGTAGTCGCGGCGGCAACAACTTGATCATTGCGCGGATTCGTTTCATCATCGATTCGTCATGTTCTTGTGTAGTATTTTCCTGAACAGACACGATGATCGGCCATGCATTGATGAGTTGTGCCCGTCGCTTTGCCTCGAGGCCCATTTTCCGGCGATAAGCGAGGGTGAGTTTATGGGCAATACCGAATAGAAAGGATCGTTCTTTGCCTTCCTGGATTTCATTGCGTTTAATCCATAAGGTTAAGAGGCAATCCTGTATCAGGTCATCGATATTGTCCGGATGCACGCCGGTGGAGCGAATAAATCGGCTCAACGCTGCACTATGCTCCCTGCATAGGGCCCTTATCGTTTCCTCCGTGAACCTGGGTGGGTGTTTCATATTTTATTGAATTTATTTCTTTTCCAACTTGCGAATGTATTCTTTTGCCTGGCGCGTGAATTGGCCACTTGGATAAAGATTGGCGAGATCATTAAAAGGGCGCACGGCTTCCTCGAGCTTGTTTTCCCTAATGTAAGAATAACCAATCAAATACAAAGCGCGTTCGCGGTATTGCCGCGAATCACGATTCTGGACAATCGAGAGTTCATTGCGTGCATCGTCGTAACGCGAGGCCCCAATCAAAGCAAGTCCCAGCAGTGTGCGAACTGGAATGTCCTGGTATTCTTTCGGAAGCGTCTTTATAAGCGAATTTAAATCCATAACCGCCCGCTCGTATTTCTGATTATCCATTAATATTTTTGCAGCGCGCAACCGGGCATTATAGTCGTATTCGGTATTCTGGCAGATTCTTGATAATCTCTTCTGAATACCGATTGCATTCTCCGGCTGCTTGAGCTGTTTCTCATACAGGTCTGTTATCCTATTCGCCACACCGACGATGAAAGTGGTGGTCGCACCCGTTGAATATGAATCTACGATTTTCGTCAGGTGGCGTATTTCATTTTCATACGAATGAATACGATTGTATTCATCCGCCATAAATAAATGGTACTTTTCGCCATACGGAACAGGCTCGATGGCTTTTTTAGATTCGACATTCGCATCCATCCATTTGAGCATTTTGGCCACGTCATAGTTATCGTAATGCTTCGCAAGTCTCTCCTTCAGAAATGTTCCGATTTCCTCCACGTTGCTCGATCCGTTACTGAATCTAGTGGCCATATCATTCAGTGCGATCTGGATCAGTTCATCACGATCGCTCGATATATTCATAGTCAGCCCTGCAATTTGCGAGAGCGTTGATATTTGGGAATATTGATCCTGCAATGAGGCAAGTCGGCTGTATTCACTCGTTTTTTTCGCACCAGACGAGGACTTCTTTTTTAGATCGGCCTCGCGGGTTAGGATTTCATTCCTCAAGGGTTTAATAAAATCAGGGTCCGGGGAGCGGTCCACAATCCATGTAAATATCTTTTTTGCAGAAGCTGTGCACCCAAGAGCCTTTGGCATATTTCCAAGATTATTCCATATTTCTGCTTCATCGAGCAGGTTGCATATTTGTGCGCTGACGCGGCAATAAGAAAGCAGGAATGCACTGTTATGGTCGCCAGATAATTTCTCGAGTTTATCAAACGGGATTTTCATAGAGTATTGCCGGTTTAACAGAGGATCTGAGATAACGTTGATACTGTTCGCCGCACCGTCAATTCGCATCCTGACGCCTTCGCTGATAATTGAATACGCCTGCGTTTGCGACGGCGATGACTCCGCAAGCCGAATCGAGATCGGGTCCCTGATGAAGTAATCGCTGGAGGTATTTCCGGTGAACGTCGTCTTCCGCAAACTGACTTCTATGGGTTTACCGCTACCGGCTATAGAACTTAGGCCGATCGTATTATTACGAATGGAGCAGTTTTCAACAATGAGTCCAGGACAATTGAGCCGATTCAGCTCAACCCCAACGGAATTGTGATGAATGATGGTGTCCTTGATTTTCCAGTGGATGCCCTGATTTTCCTCGAGCTTAAGCGCCGAAGATGTTGAGCCGTCAAACGTGCATGCGGAAATGACTGACGGATAGCTGGTTGACCCTTGCAACGCGTTTCGATTCCCATTGATATAAACGCCATTAACATTACTTGTGAACGTGCATTTGTTCATGTTGAGTGTTGTGGAACTGTAGCCTTGGGAAATCCTGACCAGAACGCCGGTTCGGTTTTTGGAAAACGAGATGTTTTTGGCTTCAATGTGGCTTTGCCGACTATTTTGCACGACCATAGCATCAGTCTTGTGCTCCGAGAACGAGCAATTTTCCAAGTGTATATCGTTGGATATGCTGTTCATATACATCCCGTTGATTCTTACGCCCTCTCCCCGATTCTTCGCGAATGTGCAACCGACAATATTCAAGCTAATATCATTCAGCACACTTATGCCAATTCCATAATTCTCGAAGATATTCATATCGCAGAGGGAGAGGCTTGTCGGCTTTTTTGACTTCGAGACGCGTATAGCATCGTCCATGCATCGGTTTACAATGATGCCAGACAGCGAAACAGTACCGGCCTCATCGCAGACCAGAATGCCAGGACCGGTAGGATTATTGATGACTAGTTTTTTATTTGCATCGCCAGCGATCGTGATGTTCTTTTTTAGAACGATTCCTTTTAGATATACATAACCTGCTCCCACATGGATCGTATCGCCCATACTTGATTTTTCGATCGCTTCACCGAGATCCTTGATATCCTGCGGAACACGAACGTCTTTCGCCAGTGCCACGGAAGACAATACGAGTATCATGATCGATTTAAGAATCAATTTCATGTTCGTCTCCCCGGTTTGCTGTCAATCGAAAACGGTTTTCATATATAATAAAAATATTTATCAATCAAATAAAGCTTGGCATTGCTACTCGGCATCGACTTCATCTTTTTGAGGATGTCGCGCGCCTGCGACTGATCGTTATTATAGAGCGCAATCCATGCAATCCAAGATGCGGCCTTGACTCGTTCATCATTGAACAGCTGGGAGCTTTTTTCGCCGTTCTTGAGCGCCTGCTCAAAATATTTGCATGCGCCTTTGAGATCGGGAGGATTCTGATTGAGGTAAACAAGGCCCAGCCAATTTAACATTTGAGACTTCTTAAGTTCGTTCTGGTCTTTTGATTGGAGGAACTTGTTTGCCGCTTCCTTGATGCCGGCATAATCATCCTGGTAATACATTGCCTCCATTGGTCCCTGCACGGCGGGCTTTTCGCCTTTCATCCATTCGATCAAATACTTGCGGGCTTCCCGTTCATACTGGTCAGCTTTACTTATCTCGCCGCCTGATTTCAATTCCGCCGCATAATTCAGTTTCGCGATACCAACATAGAGTCTGGCATTGGCGGCCACTTCGCCTTCAGGGGACTGCTCAATCAACTTGCAAAGCGCTTCCGAGGCTTCGGCCCATCTTGCACGCCGGAAATCGGTCATGGACAACAGGAATTGCAATCCGTAACGTCCAGTCTGATCCGGCATCTCCGTCAGGCTTGTTTGGATCAATTGCCTGGCTTGGTCAATTTCCTTTCCAAGGATCATGCAATTGAAGAGATTATACTGGGCTGTATTCTTCATGTCTTCAGAGGTTGTTGGATAATTTGCAATGAAAGCCGTGATGGACGTTTTAGCCGCCGCCCATTTTTCCTGGTGATAGGGAATCATCGCAATCTGGTAGGCGATCTTTGCAGCGCTTTCGGTATTCGGATATTGGGCAATGTATTGTTTGGCCGCCTGCTCAAATGCCGGGCTTTCAATGTTCATCAGGCACAGGACACGATGATAATCGATCGTGCCCTGGCGCCCTTTCATTAAATCATTGTTGGCCGGCTTCTGCTGCACCCATGAGTCAATCGCGTTGTAGCATTCTATGGCCTTGTTCCATTTCGCACGGGCAAAGTAAGACTCCCCATGTTCATACAACAGGATACCGCGATCTGCCTGATGTTCCGGCTTGGGGAGGGCAATTTTCATCGCCTCATCGAGCGAATCGTATTTTTTCAGTTTCAAATCGCACTGAATCTCGCGCAATTCTATCTTGGCGACCAGCGATTTATCCTGGATGCCGGACTTTTTGAAGTTCTCAATCAGGTCCATTGCCTGTTTGAATTGATTTTCTACCAGTTCAGGTTTTTCCCCTTTTTGAACCATTTCCACCCCCAACATGTAAGCCGTGTTCACAACATAATACTTTGACTGCCGGCATATTCCCTCATCAGGATCCGCCGTCGCCAAGCGGCTGAATTTCTCATGGGCCTTGGGGTATTCCCTTCGGTTCAAAGCTGCCTGGGCATCCATGAACAATAAGCTCGAACGTTGTGTATGCTTCGGCTTTTCAATCAGGACTTTATTCACATACGGTTCGACCTGGTCATATTTCCTGGTCTGCATCCAACTGGAAACCAGATATCGATCAACTTTATCCCTGTTCATCGTATGCAACTTGTTATATTTTTCGAGGTATTTCATGGAGACCGATATGACCTCTTCATATTTGCGCTCTCGATAATAGACGCCGATAAGATTGGAGATCAGATCCGCGGTATATTTGTTATTCGGATAATTATTTTCAAAATTACTCGCCAAATTGAGGAATGCAGCGGTATCTTTTTTGCCCAAGAATGATATCGCCTTCACAAAAGTCAGGCTTCCAACGATATCACGATTGGCAGCATTGGATTTAATGTAATCGTCGGCCAGCCTGATTGCTTCATCGTAATTTTTAGATGCATACTTTCCCATAACTTCCTCAACCGGTGCTGCCGCAACAACGATTGGAGATATTAATAAAGACAATAACACCACCCCATGAAACAGCAGTTTCATTTTCACACCTCGCGGTTGCACATATTTACCCGCCGGATAGGTTATGACCCCCCGCCAGCAACGCCCAAGACTAAAATATTTACAGCCCCAGCCTCCGCAGTATAGCAGGATATTTCGTAGAAAGAGGTGATATTAATTGATCTTCTTTCATTCTTGTAAGCTTCTAACGTAGGTATGTTCGACATGTCAATTGAAATATTGATAACTCAAAGCTTAGCATTGTAATATTTACCGTGCGCGCGTTTAAGCCCCCCCAGTGCAAGTTATTGAGATATAGGGCTTGAAAAAAATGAAATACTAAGTAATCTTGCGCCATTGCTATCGTGGATTTCAAAAATGGCGCGCTACATCAACCCACCAAGTCCGATAAGGGGAGTTCTTCTGCTGGAGCTCGCGTTGTCGATGTTGATCATTTCTGTGGCCCTGCTTGGCCTCATGGAAGGCTACCGCGCATCCACGGAAGCCAATGCGCGTTATGATCGTATGGCGGATTTACAGCTCTTGGCCGACCAGAAGATCGCGGAGCTCTCGCAACAAGCGCAATTCAAGACGGGCCAGGACGAGGCTGTTTTCCAAACCAAACCCGACGTGAGTTGGCAAACCGTTACGGCTGAGACTGCTGCCCCGAATTTATACATGATCAATTTAGAAGTATCGAAGCAGTCCGATAATTTTCGTATATCCCTCTTTATGAGGCCGAAGAAGGCGCAATGAGCTGTTACCGCCAGAGAAGATTCAAGAACAGCTTGACCCTTGTCGAGCTTGTGGTTGCCCTGGCAGTGATGTCCGCAATCGGCGGAATCGCAATTGAGACGCTTGTTCTCGTGATGAAACAGCAGGAAGTCATGGAAGAATCGAGAGAGACCTTCGACGCCATCCAATGTTTGGATCTGGTTATTCGAAGCTGCATCCAAAACCTCGTGCCCGGGCCCATCGGCGAAGTTCAGCCATTCAGCCAACGGACAGAGCCGAATGGAGGCATGACTTACCAGTTCCTCAATAGAGTGCCTGAGAATTACAACTTTCGAGATAAATCGGAAAAGTCCTCGGCAACGATTGCGCTGCTCGTTGGTTTGAGGGTCGTTCCAGACACAAATGAGAGTCTTGTCCTAAACCTCGAATATTCCACTCAATTCGTTGGATCTTCAGGTCCCATCGATGAGCCTGAAGTTCAGTCGTTAGTCAAGAGCTTGACCCAGTTCTCGATCAAGTCACAAGGTGCAGAGGGAGACGATGAATCGTCAACCCTTCCAAAGGCATTCAACGTACATGCCGAATTTAACGTGTCCAATGGAAGCCCGGTTGTTTGGGATAACTCTTATTATGTCAAAGTCAGCCGGCCCAAGACTGAGACCAAGGAGGAAAAAGAATGATGTGGCCATCCACAAGCGTTCACTTCAGGAAGGGCGGCTTCACGCTTATTGAAATCATGCTCGTGGTAATCATCATCGGCATCCTTGCCTCGATGGTGATCGCGAATTTCGGCGGCATGTCAACTGAGGCACGCAACACGCGGGCCCAGGCCGATTTGGGGCAATTGCGGATGCAACTCGGACTTTTCGAGCAACGTTACGGCCATTACCCCACCGAGGAAGAGGGAGGATTGATGGCTTTGCTCGAGCGGCCAAGCTCGATAGATGAGGCGGACTGGCGCCGTTTCGGCGATAACGAGCCTGTCGATCCGTGGGGGAACACGTATATTTATCTGGTTGGGAACAGGCGAATTAATCCCGATCGTGATTTCAACATTTATAGCCTGGGGCCGAACGGCCAAGATGACGGGATGGCGGGTGATGATGTGAAATGAGTGTTAGTTGCCCCACTCTCCAGCCGGCAGTGCGGCATGGCCTGGTTCTGCTTACAGTCAGTTGGAGCGTTCTCCTGCTGACGCTTATTGTCCTTTATGAAATACACTCTGTCGAAATGAGGCGATCGATGCAGCGCGCTGCCAGCACAGATTTGCAACTTCGAGTCGCTCTCCTCTCCTTGGAGAATCAAATATTTGCGGCGATGGAAAACGATTCGGGGACATCCCAAAACGATTGGGACGCCCCATCGGAAGCGTGGGGCTTGCATGCGATCCAGGAGGAGTTTGGAAAATCAATGCAGGAGGCCTACCCGGGGATCGAACTGACCGGCGAAATTGAGGATGATGACAGCAAGGTCTCATTGAAGTCGGATGAACCTGACGCACTCCAGGCAATTTTTCAACAGATGGGGCGCGGGGAAATGGAATCGGAGCGGCTCGCGAAGGCGGTTTCAGCGTGCCTTAAAGAGAGCCCGGCTCAAGATCCCCAAGGCGAAAATGCCAAGAATGCGCCAAGTGAAACAGCCTTGCCCGATCTTCGTTTTCTACTAAAAATCCCGAGTATTGACCATGCATTTGTTTTCGGCGAGGATTGTAATTTCAATAATAAGCTTGATGAAAACGAAAACGACGGAGCGACGAGCCGGCCGATAGACAACGGCGACGGCGTGCTGCAAAGAGGGATCGGACGCGTTCTCACGATCCATGGCGATGGCAAAATCAATCCCAACTTCGCATCGCGCGAGGTGCTGGAAACGGTTCCCGGGATTTCCGACCGCATTGCCGAGGAAATCGTCTGGAAGCGCAACGGATCTGATGGAATCCCTGGCACCGACGATGATTATGTTTTCCAGAAGGTTGAGGACCTGAAAGAACTGCGCTCGATCTCCAAAATTGACGAACTTGAATACAACAAGATGACTCCCAAGATGCGTGTGACAAGTAATACATTCACGCTGCGCCTTTGTGCAACCCACCTTCGCTCCATGCAGCGCCACCGCATCCAGATGGTCGTGAAACGGGGCAAGGGGAAGATAACCGTTTTGAGTTGTCTGGAGGATTTTGGCTCGTGAACGGAAAACCGCTGCAATTCTTTCTATTCCGCGGGGACGATTTGCTCGTCGTGGATGCGTCCTATCGCAACCGCGCGTGGGATGTCATCCGTGCCGAGCGAATCGAGAATGTAGGCGCCTTGTCTGGTGAGGAACTGACGGCCAGCATTCGCGGGCAGGCGTCCGCGCGCAGAAAAGACACCCAGGCGCGTCATTCGATTCTTGTCCTCGAGCGTACCGAGCTTGCACTGCTGAATCTGGCGTTCCCCAGGGGGGGAGCGGAAGAGACGGCAGCGATGCTTGAGCTCGAACTCGACCGCCAATTGCCGCTCGAAGCACAAAAGCTTTGCTATGGCCATGCGAAACACTCAGGCGATGGAGAGGATCTCGTTCAGGTTTATTGGTCGCCGCTCGATAGAATCGAACCCCTCCTTTCGAAGCTCAAATCGGCGGAAATCGAGGTCGATGAAATCTGCCCCGCGATGGCGTTCTACCGGTGGATTTCGGCGGATGCGGCGCCGAACGCATCATTTAATACCCAGTTGTTCATTCATGCAGGCCATATCGAATTGATCCATTGGTCGGCCCCCGGCATCGTCGGATTCAGCCGATTCTCGTCCGATTCCGAGATTGAACGTTCGCTAACGGCTTTGATTGAACACCGAAACGACGCAAGCCCGATTTCGTTGTATTCGCCGGAAGCGCAAAAGCAATCCATTTCAGGGCTGTTTGCCGCTATGGGACTGCGGTCAGTCCATGCGATCACGAGATTCGAATGGGCAACGAATTTGACGGATGACGAACAGATTGAATTCCTGCCGATTCTCGCAGTGCTCAATGCAATCGACGCGGACTCCCTTTCATCCGGATCGCCTCGACTGACCTCAACGCTAAACATGCTGCCACGCAGCATCGAGGTTCAGCGTCAGCGGCGCCAGCGGCGCAGGAACATGATTCAGACTGGCGTGCTGGCGCTCCTGTTCGCAGTGTTGGGAGTTGCCAATCTGATGCTTTACATGAATCGGCTAGCGACGCAAATTAATGCGAACACCGAAGAGATAAAACGTTTGACGCCGGAAGCCAAACAAGTCGAAGCGATGGAGGAGCGGATTGCATCAATCCGGAGACAGATCAATTACGTGATTACGCCGATCGAGGCGCTCGGCACCGTCAACAAAGTCCTCTCCGACCAGGCCGGTCGGCTTGAGGGCCTTTTCCTTGATCATTTTGATTACACGGAAGTCGGGCTCATCACGCTGGAGGGGCATTCAACCAACGATATCACCCCATGGTCGTTTGCCGAAGCTCTCGACAAAACCGGGAAATTCAAAATAGTCCAAAAACCCAGGATCGAAATGCACCCATACGGCGAAACACGTGCCATTCGTTTTCAACTGAGCTGTCAGGCCCTAACACCTTCAACGAAGGGAGTCGCAACCGAATGATTGGCCGGCTAACTCCCCGCGAGCGGAGAATCATGCTCTTGACGGTGCTGATCGCGGTCATTGCCGCAGTGCAGATCGCAATCATCCGGCCGGCTGTGGCCCAGTTTCGCCATGTACGCGCCAAGGCAAGCATTTCCGCCCAGGATCTCTCCCGCTTGAAGAACGTGCTGTCGAATCGTGAAAAAGTCGAAGCCGCATATGAGACGGTTCGCAACCGGATCACCTCCAACAAAACGCCTGAACGGGAAATCATTGATATCCTGCAATCTGTGCAGCAGGCGGCCGAAGACAGCAAAATCGAGATCCTGCTCAACGTCCACTCCAAGGATGAACCGCTGGAATACTTCAACATCCACACGATTCAGTTCCAGGGTCGTGGCGAGCTGCCCCAGTTCTTGCAGATGCTTGGGCGTTTGCAGGATCCGCAACTCGGGCTCAAAGTCACGAACATGAAATTCGTCGTTAAGAATTTCAAACTGGAGGCGGAATTGACCCTGACGCGCGTCGTATATTCCGCTGCGCCGGAAGGAGCGGCCGAATGAACTTGATCTTCTTTCAACGTTCGAAGTTGGCGCTGACCGTTCTGGTCATCGGATTGGCTTCGCTGCTGGTCTGGGGTTCGGCGGGGAATCTCTACCAGGTCAAATCAAGTCCGCTGCGGCGGCCTGTTGCCAATCTGGATGATCCGCAGGGCGATGCCGTTCCAGACGTTCAGAAGTATATCGGGGTGGCGCAGCAGCGCGAAATGTTCAAGCAGAGTGTCATCTACGAGACCAAGAAAGGTCCCGCCGTGAACATCCTGGAAGGCATTCAGTTCCTGGGCGTCACCAAGCACGGCGCTTCAATTCGGGCCATCTTATTCAATAGCAAGAACGGAATCTCAACTTCCTATGCGCCGGGCGAAATGATTGGCGATTTAAAAATAAATGAGATCCGCACCGATCGGGTCGTTCTGAGCCACGGTGCCGAGACTTTGGAACTGATTCGCTGACATTCTGCGATTTTTAAGACAGGGGAATGAGCAAGATGCATCCGACCCAGCTTTCAATTCGGCTTTACCGCAACATTTTTCTGATTGCGATCTTTGCCGGAATAACGATTCCCGCTACCGCGGCATCGGGCGACCCGGAAAACCAGCCTGCATGGAAAAGTGTCGCCGAAACCAAAGATGACTCGCGAGTCGATTTGAAATTAAACAATCAACCCATTGAAATGGCCGTATCCATTTTATCGGATGCGTTGAAACGCACCATCCTCGTGGGTGATAACCTGAGGCAACGGCCGGTTTCCGTTTACTTTCAGAACGTCCCGGTCGAGGACGCGATGAAGGCGTTTTGCACCGCGCAGCTTCTCGTTCCGATCGAGCGGAACGGCTGCATCGTACTCGTGGCACGTTCCGAGTATTTGAGCAATTATGCACCGACCCGGATTGAGACCATCAAGAATGCCGATCCCGCCATGTTGGCCGGAGTGCTTGGCGATCTTATTCAGAAAAGTGAACTCATTCAGGTCACGTATGACGACCGGACGCGCAATCTCATCCTGCGAGGCGATCCGGAACAAATCGAGAAGTTCAGCAAAACCGCCTCGACGCTTGACAAGGCGCTCCGCCGCGAGGTCTTTCCGGTCCGTTATGCTTCCGTGAACAATATCGCCCAGACGCTGCAGGACACGCTCTATCCAAACTCTTCCGGTCAGAGGGCGGGAGGATCGTCCGGCAATGGCGGCGGGGGGCGCGCGGGGTACGGCAGCGTAATTGTCGATGAACGCTCCAACCAAGTCATTGTTTGTGAAATACCCGAAAATATCGAATGTTGCAGGTCAATTATCCAAAAGCTCGACATTCCAATTCAGACCAAAGTCTTCTCAACGGGCAACATCGACCCCAAGGTGGTTGCGGACCAAATCAAAAAAGGCGAACTCGGCGGCAGTACGAACGAGGCCGCGGGCAGCAAGACCACCGGCCAGACCTCGTCCAGTGGCTCGGGATTCAGACGCGTCAATTCGGAGGCGACCGTTCAGGTCGTCGAGGGAACGAACCAAATCATGGTGACTGATACTCCCGAGCGCCTCGAGATCCTCGATAAAGTGATGCGCGAACTGAATCGCAATATCGAAACAATCGTCATCCAGCCGAAGAACGGACTGCCGACGGATTTGTCAGAGGTGATCAAGGGCGCCTATGCCAACCTGACTGTAGCGGTTGATATGCGTTCAAATTCTATTGTGCTTACCGGCCATCATGACCGCGTGGAACAGGCTGCGGATTTAATCCACAAACTCGATTCACAAAAAAACATCAAGGTCGAGATCGAGTCAAAAATCATGATCGTCTCAACCAGCAAACTCAATGACCTGGGCGTGCGGTATTTCGGCCAGGACTTGAATGGCCTGAACGAATCGCTGATGAATCTGAATATGAACTCGAATTTCCCGGCCGATTCGGTCAAGCCCCGCGGGGCGCAAATGGGCAGTGCCCCGGGATCCACTCTCGAGAATCCAACAAAGCATACCAGCAATTTCCTCGAGGCACTTCAGCCCAATGTCCAGATGCAGGCCATTGTCAAGGCGCTTGAAAGCGATGCCGATACGCAGATGCTTGCCAATCCCAGGCTGCAAATGCTCGCCGGCCAGACATCCACCTTCTTTTCCGGTTCAAAGGAACCTTACAGTGAGACCACGCTGCAAAACGACACATCCGTGCAAAACGTCAAGTTTATCGATGTTGGGGTGAAATTCGAGGTCACCCCGCTGGTCCGCCCTGATTATGGCATGACCATCGACGCAAATACTGAATTCAGCTACATGAGCGAACTGCGCAATGGCGTTCCGGTTGTTGACACGCGCACCGCGCATTCCATTATTGAAGCGGGGCCCGGCGAAACCATCCTGCTTGGCGGACTGATCAGCAAGGAAGATTCACGGGACCATTCCGGCGTTCCGCTCCTGAGCAGAATTCCGGGCGTCAAATACCTTTTCGGATCGAAGCGGCGATCGCATGTCGATCGTGAGATGGTGATCTCGATTACGCCCCGCATCCTGAAGTCGGACTATGTCTTCACCGCGAGCGATTACAACAATATTCGTCGTTCGTTCGAAATGCCTGCGGATCCCTCAAATAGCACGACCAAGACCGGTACAGCGAGGACCGTTCCGCCGATAAGCGGCAAACCGATCAAGCCGTCCGTCACGTTGCCAGCCCCGGTTCCGGAGAAGAAGCCATGATCTCCGAATCAACACGAATATCTGACGGAATGATACGGCAAACTGGAGATTTGCTGGTTCAGAAGGATTGCATTTCGATTGATGAATTAAACCGAGGGCTCCACGAGCAAAAGCAATCCGGCGGCCACCTTGGAGAAATCCTGTATAGGTTAAGCCGCAATGAGAAACCGGAAATCATGGCGGTTGTCGCCGACAAGCTTGGCTGCCGTTGGGTGCGCCCAGATCAGATCGAGATCGAACCCGAACTGATCGCCAGATTTCCGGCCCGGCTTGCCAACCACTACCATGCCATCCCTGTGGGTATGGATGGCCCTCGGCTTGTGATCGCCCATTCGGAGCCGCAAAAGCTCGAAATCAAGGATGAGATCGAACTGCTTATTAACTGCCCTGTATGCATGGCCCTTGCGACCCGCCAGCATATCGACGAAGCCATTCGGCGTCATTATGGGGTCGGCGCCGAGACCCTCGAGGAAATGCAATCCGAAAATGACCCGGTGCTAGAACTCGAGGGAAGCGATCTCCATTCTCTCGACGAAGGCGCCGATGAGGCCTCGATCATTCGGTTCGTGAACCAGATCATCCTGGAGGCGCATCGGCTTACGGCGACCGACATCCATTTTGAGCCGGGCGATGAGTCGTTCAGAATCCGCTACCGCATCGATGGCATGCTCGAGCCGATTCACCTGCCCATCCATGTTCGCCAGTATCAAAATGCGATCATTTCGCGCATCAAGGTGATGGCGCGCCTGAATATCTCCGAACAGCGCCTCCCCCAGGACGGCCGCATTCAAGTCCGCTTGCACGATGAAAGTCTGGATCTTCGCGTCTCGGTACTGCCCACACCGAAAGGCGAGGCGCTCAACCTGCGTCTTCTTCGCCGCGCGAGCCTTCACCTGGGCCTTCATCAACTGGGATTCGAAGACCACCATTTGAAAACCATTTCCGCCGCGGCGAACCGCCCGAACGGAATCATCATCGTTACAGGTCCGACCGGTTCAGGAAAGACCACAACGCTTTACGCGCTTCTCGACCAAATCAATTCACTCAATAAAAAAATCATTACCATCGAGGACCCGATTGAGTACCAATTGGCCGGCGTTCTTCAGATGCAGGTGCACGAGGAGATAGGATTCACGTTTGCGCGCGCTCTTCGCTCGATTCTTCGCCATGACCCAGACGTAGTGCTTGTCGGTGAAATCCGGGATGCCGAAACCGCCGAAATCGCCATTCGAATGGCGATGACCGGTCATTTGGTGTTTTCAACGCTGCACACGAACGATGCGGCTTCGACAATCGTTCGACTTCTCGACATGAACCTGGAGCCCTATCTGCTGGCATCCACGATTCACTGCGTGATTGCCCAGCGCCTTGTGCGATTGAATTGCCCGCACTGCCGGGTGCCCTACCCCGTCGATGCCGCGATCATCGAGGCCTTCTCAACTCTTGGCCTAGAGATGCCGAAGCACTTCTATCGCGGCCAAGGCTGCGAAACTTGCCGCCGCTCGGGTTTTATCGGTCGAACATCGATCCAGGAAGTCTATCCCCTCGATGAGGATTTCGGCGCATTGATTCTCGAACAAGCGCCCGCATCCAAATTCCGGGCGCTCGCGCGGAGAAAAAATATTCGCATGATGGCTGAGGAAGGCTGGCAGCTTGTTCTGGCCGGCCGCACGACGACAGAGGAAATCCTCCGCGTCACCCAGGCAGTCGAGACGTAAAAAGGTGCTCAAGACGAATGCCTATCTATAAGGCCATTGTCAAAAATACCGCCGGCTACAATGTCCAAATCGAGCGACCTGCTTCCTCAAGGAAAGCCCTGATGGAAGCGCTCCGTGCCGAAGGCCTGTTTCCGCTCAGCATTGACGAACCAGGCGCAGGCACGGCCGATAGCCTTGCTCGCAGCTCCGGCCGTTCCAAAAAACCTCGCCGCCGCCAGGTTCTCATGTTCATGAAAAATCTGGCCCGCCTGCTCAAGGCGGGAATGGATCTCGAGCGGGCATTGGCAACGCTTGCCAGGGAAGACAATGGAACCGCCGCGCTTCCGGTCGAGCGGATCGCCGAGCGTGTGCGCCACGGCGACTCGCTCTCGGTCGCAATGGAATCGCTCGATGTCTTTACCCCTTTCCAGATTAACATCATTCGCGCCGGCGAATTCGGCGGTAATCTGGACGCCGCACTCCAGCGAATCGCCTCGGCGATTGAACGCGAACTGGAGCTTCGAAGCAAAGTCATCCAGGCCACCGCATACCCGCTTTTCCTGATCTGCTTTGGATTGCTCTCACTGCTGATCATGATGATTTTCATCATGCCGCGTTTCTTCAAAGTTTATGACGAAATGCATGTTCGCCTACCGATGCTCACGCACATCGTCCTGACTGCGAGTTCGATCCTTCATGCCAACGCGTTTTGGCTGGTGCCGATGGTCGGCTTCGCCGGATTTTTCGGGATTCGCCAGTTGCTGCACTTGTCCGAAAACGAATCGCTTGACCGCTTGCGCTTCAAATTGCCCCTGTTCGGCCCACTCATGTTCCAGATGCAGATTCTGAATTTTCTGCGCACGCTGGGTTTACTGGTCCAGAGTGGAATCCCGGTCGCCCAGTCGCTTGCGCTTTTGACCAAAATTGCCGGCAGCGCGGTTTTCTCGAAAATAGCGAATGAAATCGAGCAGGGAATTCGTAATGGAAGTCGTCTATCCCAGGAACTTCGCCGCAGCAACCTGTTTGGTGAATCGATTGTCAACCTCGTCGCGGTCGGTGAAGAGTCCGGCCATCTCGAATCCATGCTGATCGAAATTTCATGTGATCTCGAAAGGCGGATCGATGAGTTGATCAAAAACGTTCTCACATTCCTCGAGCCCATTCTCATTCTCGCCGTGGGCGCAATTATCGGCCTCATCGTGATGTCCATGCTCCTGCCGATTTTCAGCCTGAGCGCCAATCTTCGGGCGGGCGGGTGATAGCGATGCGGCGCCGTGTCGGATTCACACTCATCGAGATCATGCTGGTCATGCTCATTCTTTCGCTGTTGACGGGAGTCGCCATGACCAGGATGAAAGCGGCTTTTGATGACGCCGCATTGAGCACCGACGCGCAACGGATTGAAAAGCTGATTCAGGTCGCTCGTAAACGCGCACGACTGGAAAACAAGATCTACCGGATCAGCATCGATCAGAATAATTCCAGCTACACCATGGAACATGCCGCCGCCGCCGAGGGCACGTTCAAGCATCCTTCTGATATTGATTACGAATATACGCTTTCGGTCGGGGTCACATTTGCTGAGGTGCGCGCAATCAGGGCCAACCAAACACAGCATGAATCGATCTATGCCTACCCGGATGGGCAATATGATCCGCTGGCCATCACCCTTATCAACTCCGCCGGCGACACTCGAATCATCGACTGAACCAGTTATTTTGCACATCCAGATCATGAATATGCGCGGTAAAAACCAGCGCATATCGGCCTAGCTGTTCAATAAATCTGAAAATATTTTCACTTCCGATGTTAGATTCCGCATCCAATCGACATTCATATTCAGAAGGGAAAGCGCATCTTGGAACTGTGCTTTCCACCCCTCCTTGAGACAGTTCAATGTGGTGTCCGTATTCGACGACCGCATTCGAATCTTGTCGCGATGGAGGATTCGTGAAAGGAGGTGAACATCAAACAAGCATATCTATCACGGGTCGAGGTTTGGCAATGTTGACAGGGAACATTAAACCTGTGTCAGTTTTGTAAGAAAGAAAGGTTGGAGTATATGAAAGCCAATTTCGTCAGGTCATGCATGATAGCGCTCGCCTTGCTCTCGCTGCATAATTTTGCATGCGCCGGCTGGGACACCACCGTGTATGGACCATCATTCTCTGTGAATGTTGCAGGTTATGACGGAGGAGGTGTCCCAGGTGACTCTTGGTGGCAAAATTCATGGGGGGAATCCACACAAACCAACACACTCTATTATTGCGTGGTGATTATGGAAGGTGCGGTAGAAGTCTCGGACCCGAATGAGCCGCTGGAAGCCACGACGGAAGGGTATGCATCCTTTGATCGATCCATTCATGAAACTTGGTCCGGTTTGGAACCGCCTACATGTCGGACCGTTTCTGATGATTTCGAATGCACCGGCACAGAATACATTTGTGTCAATGTGGTTGGCGGCAGTTCCGATGGCAAAGCAGATGGATGGGGACAATCCGCATGCTATTTGTCCCCTGAAGACCGGTATCTTGGAACCATATTTGACATGTTCAACTTGGAAGTAACGAAGGAGATGACAACGACTGAACTCAAAGCTGGATACTATCACGATTCCAGCGCTAATCCGGATGTTGTATGGGAAACCAATAATCCCTATGTATATACTGACACCACTGTAACATCGCGTTATGGTGCTTATAACAGTTATAAGGAACAGTATAATCCGGATTCCTCAGATGTGGAAGGTTACGCCAACTACCACTGTGCTGGATCCTATTCGACGTACACCAATTCATCTTCCTACAAAAATGACCATGGGTATTCATGGGCAAGTGGAAGTGTCCTGGCAACTGCCGGTGGATCCGGTGACTTCTTATCGCTGTCTTCGGTCAGTGTCGCCAAATGATCGTTAATTGGATGTCGAGGTACTGCCACCGCTATGCGGTGGCAGTACCTGCATATAAGTGCCCATAAATTATATATGTTCAACACATCATTTCTCAGATAAGGTGAGCATAATACCGTGCTTTTGACGGTGCTGAAAAGTCGATTATTAAGTTGGAGCTGTCCAATGCTTTTACATAGAACTTCTATGTTGTTGGCTCTGTCAACCATCATTCATGCATTCTCTTTGTCATCTTTTTCTTATGCGGTCGAAGTAAATGCGGGCTATAATGGCGGGCCCAAAGGCGTTCACAGTGCGCTCAATGAAAAAACGAGCGACATTCGCTCCAAGTTGCAGCAAGTTTTCGAACAGGAAGATTGCACCTTTTTGCTCGCAAAGAAGGAATCCATGGATTCCTTCATGCTGCCCGTGTTCCTTCCTTTCGAAATGCAACTGAATTCGCCTGATTATTGCCGGGTGCTGCGATTCGAATATGCAGATAGGCCAGTCACTTATCAAGATAATGGCGCCTTTGCCATTTTCATCAATAATTTGTTCCAGATAAAGAGCATGCGTGACGATCAAGTTCTTGAATACGATTTACGCCAGTCTCGCCATCCATATATTTCGACGGAGTACCCGGTTACGTTGCAATCGACCGCGCGATTAACGAAGGACAGCTGCATACTGGATACGACCTGGTACGAACCATATCTGGCAAACCGCGGTCTTGATTTTACAGCTCATCCTGAGTGTTTGCGGTACGGGTGGGATCGATCCTCACTGATTATGTGGCCACGCTCAACGAATGACGCTCCGATCGTTGAAAAAATATCCTCGAAGGAGCTCCTATTTGATAATCCAGCTTATATCTATTCACTACTGGACTCGTTGCGGATGCAGAAGGTCGTTTTTCGCGATAATATCAAGGCTGAAAGCACATCGAGTACGACATCTCGCATCGTAACCGCGGATGGGCGGATCGTGAGAGAGTTTCAAATCACCCATACGGGCTCCGGGAATTATAACATCACTATCGTGCAAAAGCCCGTTTTGTTAAATCACAAGTCCTCAAAGATTGCTCACATCAAAAAAGAAACTGGGGGAAAGACGCTAGGGACCGAAAAATTCCAACCTTCCGCTGATGTGACCTACCTGGGCAGCGGGCGAACGGTAAACATATCATTTGTTGAATGCGTCCAACTTGGGAATAAGCTATTCCCCCATGAAATATCTGTCAAGGCGAATGGTCTCACGCTTTATGAGGCCGAAATATTGAATGCTCGACTTGCAAGCAGTACAAAGACGACGTTCGATACGGATGCCCTTACCTCAGCGAGCGAAGTTGCAAGAACCAAGAACTTATATAAAATGATCAATGCCCGACAAAAAGGCGACGTTCAGTTGTACTCGGAAAGGGAACTGACCGAACCGACCGACGGCCTAACGGCTCGACGTCGCATTAAATTCAACATCATCGCCGCTTCGCATTCCAATAATTTCGAAGTGTTGGATTACACATTACGTGAATACAACAACAGGTTAAAAGCAGATCGGTGTAACCCAGTTAACTACGTTTACAGTCTTGAAGCAATCACCGAGCTTGGCTATCGCTATTGCAATCGCGAAGCTGGAGATCGCTTGGCGTTTGGTTATCTTTCCGACGCATATCGTCAATGCACAGACCAGGAATTGAAAGAGCATGTTATCAGGTTGTTGGATCAGTACCGCTTGGGTTATGCCCTCATCGCGCTCGACGTCCTGGGCGGGCGAAAACCAACCAATCCAACTGTTGCGGGATGGACGATTACCACAAGAAAGTTTATCATTAACGTGTTAAACGGAGATGACAAGAACTTCGCAAAACCGGAATATCCCGGATTGAAAGAGATGGAAATCTTAAACGAGACCATATTCGATACTTATAATATTCGGAAAGGATCAAAGTCATAATGAAGACCAATAGTATATATTGCGCCATCCTGGCTATTAGTATATTTATTTTATCAAATAATACAAGGGCTGCCAACCATACAATTGTCAGCGACATGTCCAGTGTGATCGGGCAGTCAAAGCTCTCCGATACAAAGAAGGAAATGCTGGTTTCTACACTCAAGGATGTGCTCCTGTCGGCTCCGGAACTAGATGCAGACAAAAAAAAGACGGCA
The DNA here is from genome assembly GCA_021372575.1 of bacterium. Taxonomy (GTDB): domain Bacteria; phylum Sumerlaeota; class Sumerlaeia; order MVZB01; family MVZB01; genus JAJFUE01. The sequence continues at coordinate 45,756 of JAJFUE010000185.1, forward strand.
AAGAGCAATCTCAATATGTACATGTCCGAGAAAATAATGCGGCAGATTGAATGTACCGATGAACAATTTAATGTTGTTGCGAAGACATTCAGATACGATCTCGAGAATTATGTTTCCTTGCCAGCAATCAATGATGCGCAGAGAACAGGATCGCTGAAACAAATCGATCAACTGAAGAGTATCACGAAGCAATTCATTGAAGAATCATATCCTAATAAGACTTCGGCCGCAAAGAATGAAATATATTCTTTTATTGATAACCGCCTTACGCAAGATTCCGGAAGGATCGGCAACTATTTGTATCCTTATTTCCTGTATCCCAAAGGGGATGAAGCACCACGCAACGAGCTTGTCGCTGCATTGAGGAAGTCCATAACCAGCAAGGACAATATCGCCCTGCCTACCATTGTTGAATCATCAAGAATGTACGGTGCAATTCAGAGCGTATTAATCAAAATGTTCACCATCGAGAAGGCTCGTAAGGATAATAAATTCAAAGCGGTCCCAAAAGAGTTGTCGAACGAACAAAGAACCTTGTACCAGGAATTACTTAAAACATCAAAGGCAAAACAAGAGCAGCTTAAGAAACAATTTAAATATCATGAAGTGGTAATGGGAATATCTGCTGGCGCTTCATTCAACAACATTGTCAACGGCATGAATGTGGATAAGGTCATGCCCGTAGATGCTGAAACAACCAACAATTTGATAAACAAAGCCGATCCGACCATAAACAAGAAATTGGCGAATGCCGCACCTACACCAAAAATCATGGCTGCCGAATCCAAGGATTCCGACATAAAATCCAAGTCTTCGAGAAACCTGCTTATTGCACCAGGCATTTTCATCATAGCGGTGGCTGTTACCGTCATTTTTATCAGGCGGAGGAATTCCCGCATTAATTAAAGAGGACGATCGTTCATCCAAATCAGTCCAGAATTATTATATAGCTATTTCATGAACGGCGTACAAGCCAGATAGCAGAAGCGGGCAATAGTAGGATCGAATAGATGAGTATGAGCCAATTTCATATTATTCTTGTCCGCGGATGTTCCCCATAGTTGTTTTATTTTTTACCAAGATGGCGCCGCCACGATATTTTCGAATCCTCGTGTCAGACGTACGTGAACACCATCAACTGTGTCGGGGTGATAAGGTTCATGGATGTCTATCGTTCTGAAGGGATCGCGTCGATCGCATTCCCCTTGCTCGGCGCGGGGCTTGGGGAATTGAATCCGGGGCGGTCACAGGAAATCATGATCTCTTATCTGGGGAACTGTTCCATACTTGTTGAAATCTTCAGGGGGATTTCCCCGAATGCCTGAGCGGCCATTGACCTGCGCGCCGGATTTATATTGAATAGCCGGAGAGGCGGACGGCCCGCTTGATGCGAACCCGCAATCCGGCACTCCGAGCAAACGATAAATGGAGGGCGATGGAGTTGGCCGAAGACAAAGAATCTCAGGTCATCAAGGTATTCGTCTCGAACCGGGATTCGATAAAACATTTGAGCGAATTACGTCTGACACCTTCGGGCCATTTGTGTTGGGAGGCCGCGGATAACTCGGCCGAGCCAGGGGCGGCCGTGTCGCTGCACGAAGCCTTCGACGCGGACTGGCGCGAAGGTCTTTTTGTTCTCGCGGCGGAGAAAATCGATGGCGGGGCCGCCCCCAGCCTGCGTTTCTGGAAAGGGATTGCCGAGCAGTTCCTGACGCGGTTGTGTCAGTTGTCCGATGGGATGAAGATCGATCAGGTTTCGCGACCGACCGACGCCGAATGCGCCGAGTGGGTGCTCACGGCGCCGCCGATGCACGGGGGTGAATATTTAACGGCCGAAACGTTGCTCGCGATTTGGAACGGGCTCGTCGAGTGGAGCGAGGTGGCCATTGGGAGTGCCGGCGGGCTGAACGCTTTTCTCGAGGCGCGTGCGCCGCGCTGGCATCAGGTCGGGCGGGTTTGTTTTCACCTGGCCGAAAACAAGGCCGATGCGGAGCGGCCGTTCGCGTTCATGGCGACGTACGTCACGGGGTTGGGCGCGGCGGGGCAGGCGCGCCACTTGCCGCTGCGCCAGGCGCTCGAGCAATACTCGGGGGCGAAGAATCGCACCGCGTTGATCAAGCTTTTATCGCCCGTGCAGGCCGCCGCCGAAAGGATCGATTGGGTCAAGGCGATGGTCGAGGGCGGCGAGATCTACCGGCCGATGGCGTGGACGGCCGAGCGCGCGTATCGATTTTTACTCTCGGTGGCGGCGCTCGAGGAAAGCGGGCTGACCGTGCGGCTGCCTGACTGGTGGCGGCGGCGCCCGCGTCCGCGCGTGGCCGTGACGATCGGCGAAAACACGCCCGCGCTCCTGGGCATCGACTCGGTGCTGGACTTCAACATGAAAGTGGCGCTGGGCGATGAGCAGTTGACCGAAGAAGAAATACGGGAACTGCTGCGCGGCGGCGACGGGCTGGTGCTGCTCAAGGGGCAGTGGGTCGAGGTCGATCGCGAAAAACTGCGCGAGGCAATCGATCACTGGCAGGCGCTGCGCGGGCAGGTGCGCGAAGGCAGCGTCACGTTTATCGAAGGGATGCGGATGCTGGCCGGGGCGTCCGAGGATTTGAGTCACGAACATGAAACGGAAACCGTTCGGCCGTGGGCGCACGTCGAGGCCGGCGAGGGGCTCAAACACATTCTGGCCGGCTTGCGCGATCCGACGCGGCTGGCGGATTCCAGCGACAATGAAAAACTCTCCGGAACGCTGCGCCCGTATCAGCGCCGCGGTGTGGCATGGCTCAGTTTTCTATCCGAGCTCGGCCTGGGCGCGTGCCTGGCCGACGACATGGGCCTGGGCAAAACGATCCAGGTGCTGGCCTTGTTGCTTCGCGACGGGAAGAAGTCCGGGCCGTCGCTGCTGGTTGTGCCGGCCTCGCTATTGGGCAACTGGCACGCCGAGGCGGTGCGGTTCGCCCCGACGCTGCGTCTGGCCTTCCTGCATCCGGCTGAAGCCGATCGCGACGAATTGAAACGGATCGAGAAGAATCCGGCGAAGGAACTGGCCAGCATCGATCTGGCGGTAACGACGTATTCGATGCTGGCGCGGCAGGAATGGTTGCACGGGGTGAAGTGGCGGCTGGTCATTGTCGACGAGGCCCAGGCAATCAAGAATCCGGGCACGAACCAATCCCGCACGGTGAAGAAACTGCCGGCGCACGCAAGGATCGCGTTGACGGGAACACCCGTCGAGAACCGCCTCGGCGATCTGTGGTCGATCTTTGATTTCCTCAATCCGGGCCTGCTCGGTTCGGCCAAGGTTTTCAAGTCGTTCGTGGGCGAACTCGGCGCGCGCGAACACGATCAATACGCGCCGCTGCGCCGGCTCGTCGCCCCTTACATCCTGCGCCGCATGAAAACCGACCGCTCGATCATTGCCGACCTGCCGGACAAGGCGGAGACAACGCGCTTCTGCAACCTGACGCGACGGCAGGCGCAGCTCTACGAGCAGGTGGTCGGCGCGATGAAGAAATCGCTCGAACAATCCGACGGCATCAAGCGCCGCGCGCTGGTACTGCAGACGCTCATGCGGCTCAAACAAATCTGCAATCACCCGAGCCAGGCGACGGGCGACGGCGGCTACGCGGCCGAGGAGAGCGGCAAATTCCAGCGCCTCGCCGAAATTTGCGAGGAGCTGGCCGAACGCCAGGAGCGCGTGCTCATCTTCACCCAGTTCCGCGAGATCATCGACCCGATGGCCTTGTATCTTGCGCACGTTTTCGGCCGGCCGGGCCTGACGCTGCACGGTGAAACGAGCGTTGCCAAACGCAAAGGGCTCGTCGAGCAATTTCAGCGCGATGATGGGCCGCCGTTTTTCGTGCTGTCGCTCAAGGCCGGCGGCACGGGGCTCAATTTGACCGCCGCCAGCCACGTGATCCATTTCGATCGCTGGTGGAATCCGGCCGTTGAGGATCAGGCCACCGACCGCGCATTCCGCATCGGCCAGAAACGCAACGTGCTCGTGCACAAGTTCGTCACGAGCGGCTCGGTCGAGGAGCGCATCGACCAAATGATCGGCGACAAGCGCAGGATGGCCGCGGAAATTTTATCGGGCGGCGGCGAAGTCGACCTGACCAGCCTGAGCAACGATGAACTGATTGACCTGGTGCGGCTTGATGTCACCCGCGCGGTGGTGTAAATGAATTGGGGCTCGATGTTTCAGAAAGGAATGAGCGATGGCTTACTGGGATTATTTCCCCAAATACGTGTCGGTCGCAGCGCGGAAGGCGAAAGCCAGGAAGGAACTCGAGAAGCTGCGCAAGAAGGGGATCGACATCCAGCCGGTCGCGCTGAACGCCCGCACCATTGCCCGCAGCTTCTGGGGCAAGGGCTGGTGTGATCATCTGGAATCATTCTCGGATTTTGAAAACCGTCTGCCGCGCGGGCGCTCGTATGTGCGCAACGGCTCGGTCTGCCATCTGGACATCAAGCCCGGCCGCATCGAGGCGATGGTCAGCGGCTCCTCGCTTTACAAAATCACAATCAAGATCGAGCCGCTCAAGGCCGCGGCGTGGAAGGCGGTCAAAGACAAGTGCCGTGGCCGGATCGGCTCGATGCTGGAGCTTCTGCAGGGCCGCCTTTCGGATCACGTGATGGCCGTCGTCAGCGACCGCAAGAATGGCCTCTTCCCGCAGCCGGGCGAAATCCATCTGGATTGTTCGTGTCCGGATTGGGCGACGATGTGCAAGCACGTGGCCGCCGCGCTCTATGGCGTGGGCAGCCGGCTGGACAGCCGCCCCGAGCTGCTGTTTATCCTGCGCGGCGTCGATGCCGAGGAACTGATCGCCGCCGAGGTCGCACTGCCTCAGGCCGCCGCGTCCGATGACGCCTTGGCCGAGGCCGGCCTCTCCGAAATTTTTGGCATCGAGTTGGACGCGCCCAAACCCAGGGCCAACGGCAAGACCCCCGCGAAAGTAAAAGCGGATCCGGTTCCGGCAAAACTCGCGCATCGCAACGAAAAATCACCAAAGGCCGGGGACCCAAAACCGATCGCGAAACCGCGCGCGAAAAAATCCAAACGCGTCGCGCCGACGCGATTCCACCCCGCGTTCGATCTCGCCGCGCCGACCGGCGAGGCTATCGCCCGGCTGCGCGATGAGCTGGGTCTTTCGAATACCGAGTTCGCGCGAAAGCTGGACGTGACGGCGGCCAGCGTGCATCGTTGGACGCACCATTCGGGCACATTGAAAATTCACGCCCGCCACCTGGTCGCGCTCACCCGGTTGCAGGAAGTATTCGCAAGCAAAAATAAAAGAACCAAAAAGCCGAGGGAAATCGATCCGTCCTCCTACGTTTGTAGTTGCGGTGCGCGGAGCGATCATTTTGAGAACACGATCCGCGAAATGAAGGAGAAGAGCAGGCGGCGACGTCAAGCCCTGATCGCCGACGATGACGAACACATGATTATTTTTGAAGGCGGGGAGATGGTCGCCATGTATTGCCCGAAGGCGGGTCGCGAAATTGCTTGTGCCGGGGCTGCACCCCGCACCGCCAAACCGCGGCCGGCTCGCCGCAAGTAAAGAGACAAGACGCCGTGCTCCTCAACCGTTCAAACCTTTTTTTCGCAATCGGGTTTGTTGATAAGAGGCCGGGGTCTCGCTGACGGCCCAACGGATCGCTTTGGCCGTGCGGGTGCCGATGCTCGGGATTGTTTCCAATGCTTGTTGACTGGCTGCCATGATCGCTTCAATGCTGCCGAATTTATCGAGCAAGGTACTGGCCCGTTGCGCGCCAATGCCGGGCAGGCTTTGCAGGATGGCCAGTTGCGTCTTGCGCTTGCCTTTGGGGCGGCGGCCCGGGCGGGGCAGCGCACCGTGGGCAAAAGCGCGACCCTGCCGCGCGGCGTAGATCATGAGTCGCGCGCTTTCCTCGCCGTCGCGAGCGCGCAAAATCGGCAGGCCGAAAAACAGGCTGAGGGTGATGAGCGCGCCCTGGATCGCCTCGCGCCGCATGTTGCTGCGCTCCAGGTCCGAGCCGGTTCCTTCCAGAATCAATGCGCCTCGTAACGGTTCGCCCAAGTTGGCCAGCGCCCACGCTTGGCGAAACAACCGGCCATCCACGATTGACCCGGCAAAATCCAGTAATGTTTTGCGTTCAAACACAAAATGATCGTCGATCACATAATCACCCACCTCGAGGCGGGCGGTGGACAACTGCACTTCGGGCATGGCGCTCAAGGCCGCGATGACGGCGTCGGCGGGTTCGCGGTCATCCGCAACCACCCGGATTTTGGTCGGAGGCTCATGGTGTTCACCGGTCGAGCTCATCAGGGTCCTCAAATTTGGTTATTGTGTATCCAATAGTTTCTCCGCCAGCGCGGCCACCGGCGCGAAAGCCCGGTCCAGGTTGAATTCCTCGAAATCTGAGAGGCGCAAAACCGGAATTTGCCGGTTAAGACTGGCGATCGCGTTCTTGATGCTTACGACACGCGAACTGCGTTCCTTGCGTGATGCACTCGCCACCATGGGAATCACAAAATCGAGGTCCTCGCTCATCCTGTAAAAATCAGTGTAGATTTTTGCAAGGCAAGTTCCGCCCTTAAATACGAGCGAATCGCCGGTTGAGGCAAGATACTCCAGTAGAACGGAGCAGTAATAATCCTTCTCGATGAGCCGTGCTGAAAAAGCGGTCTCGGCGGCTGTGAATGTCAGCGCCTCCTGAAACATCGTGGAATCTTCATGCAAATGAATATTGTATCTATTCGTTGTCATTCAGGATAACTCCCCAGCGTTTATTGAGCTGCCCCCGTTTCGGCAGAGTGGGGATCCAGGCGATCCAACCAGTCGTGGGTTTCAACGCACGTTCAAGTTTCTTTAACAGGGAGTTTTCGACTTGTTCACGCTCGAGGAGCACGCCGATACGCCGGATCGTGCCGATATCGCCAAAACGCAGGGCGGCCTTGACGAGTTGAGGAGCCGTGACGCGCTTGGCGGCCAAATCATTCCGAATCCACTCATATGCGCGTGGCAGGCTGTTGAACCTTGACCAGTCATACACGGCATCGACCAGCGTCCGCACCCGCGAGGCATACACGAGCGTTTGCCCGTCGGCCGTCCGAACTTTCTCGCAATCGCCCAGCCGTTCATCGGCCACTTTGATCAGGGCGAGCGAAACAGCCCCGATGGTGCGGTTGCCCGAAATGCGATTGTTGTATGCGTAAACACGATTTGGCACCTGGTCTTCGAAGCCATAACGGTTGAACGCATTGGGACCGCATATCTGGTAGCGCCCTTGCAATCCCGTCATCAGGGTACCGATGGCAAGGGCCTCGGAGGGGGACCATTTGCCTCCGAGCGGGAGCCGTTGCGGGACAAGGTAAAGTCCGCGCCAGACCCGGGCGATCAAACCGGCGCGACTGAGCCGGCTCAGTAGATTTTGTTCTTGGATTGTTGACAGCCTCAACGGATCAACCAATTCACCCAGGCGAACCGTTTGCAGACCGCGCAACTGAGTATAGGCAAAAAACCGGGTCTCGATTTGTCCCAAGCGCCGTTTCATAAATGCATCATATATTCCAATATTTCTCTGTCAAGTCATATTTAGAAAATAGAATGCACAGCCTGGGTTGCCATAGTCTTTGCAATAGTTTAGGCGTTTCGGGGACGGAATCAATCGCATCAGGGCGTCAAAACATGCCTGATTCTATTCAACTTGGCTTCGGTGGAATCTCAAATCCGCCCTATCACTCCGGAGGTCGCGAGTTCAAGTCTCGTCGGCCCCGCCACTCAAAAGTCTGCCGCAAGTCTCTGAAATTATGGGACTTGCGGCTTTTCTTATATACCTGACTTGGTCTTCAACAAATCTGCAAAACCAAATTGCCCAAGCCGAATTTTTGCGTGCTTCAGTGTTACTTCCCGTGGAAAATGCATAACATTGAAACACTGCATGGGTTGGAAACATCGCTTCTGGAGAAGGACCATCCATGATAAACCCGAATGAAGACGAGACGAAGGATAGACCTTTGCCGGAGGGATCGGTGTCCAAACCCGAGTGCCAGTTTTTCGGTAGCGGATGCCGGCCGTATTGCCCGCCGGTTTTGATCAGCGCTTGCTTGCTGGGAATTCCGTGCAGATGGCACGAGAGGCGGCCGGAAAAACGCGTTCGATTGATGGAGAGCTTGAAAAAGCGATATGTGCTTGTTCCGATCTGTCCGGAACAACTGGGCGGCATGCCGACGCCTCGAACGAGCGAGACGCTTTCAGGCGGAAGCGGCGCGGAGGTTTTGGACGACGGATTGCGGATCATCGCGCCGGAAACGGGAGTGGATGTGACCGCCCATTACATCAACGGATCGGCCTATTGTCTTGAAATCGCAAACGAGGTGGGCGCACGCAAAGCCTATCTAAAGGGTGGCAGCCCTGCTTGTGATAAAGAAGGCGTCACCGGCGAGACGCTTCGGAGAGCCGGCATCGAAGTGATTCGCGTCGCGTGATGCTTATTTCATGAGGAATGACATCGTGGCGATCAAAATTTTGGACGGCGATATTCTTTCATCCACTTGCCAGACGCTCGTGAATACCGTCAACTGCGTCGGGGTGATGGGGGCGGGGCTTGCATTGGGATTCAAGCGGCGCTACCCGGATATGTACCGGGAATATCGTTCGATGTGCCAAAGCGGCGGGATGAAGATCGGGACGCTTTGGATTTACCGAATGAAGGATCGATGGGTGCTGAATTTCCCCACCAAGCAGCACTGGAGAGGAAAGAGCAAGGAAGAATATCTTCATGCCGGCTTAAAATCCTTCATGGATATTTATCTTTCCGAAGGGATCGAGTCGATCGCGTTCCCCTTGCTCGGGGCGGGGCTTGGCGGATTGAATCCGGGGCGCTCACAGGAAATCATGATGTCCTATCTGGAAAATTGCGCGATACCTGTTGAAATTTTCCGGGGATTCCCCACGATACGTGAACGAGAGATTGACGATGGAAAGACCAATCCATGAAATGAGCAACGGAGATGCCTCAAGAAGAAAAACCTCAAGAACTAAAAGTGTTCATCTCGAACCGGGATTCGACCTGCGACGAATGCGGGGAACATCTCGGCCATGGGGCTTGGATCACGCTGGCCGGGGAGAAAGGCGCCCTGTGCCTGTCCTGCGCCGACCTGGATCATTTGGTGTTTCTTCAGCCCGGCAACGCGGCGCTGACCCGCCGTGCCCGTAAAGCTTCTGTGTTATCGGCTGTTGTCTTGAAATGGAGCCGCGCCCGCAAACATTACGAGCGGCAGGGCATTCTGGTTGAGGCCGAGGCCTTGGAAAGCGCGGAAGAGGCGTGCCTTTCGGATAGTGAGGCGAGGGCGCGCAAGCGTGAGCGCGACGCGGAGCGCCGAAACGAACTGGACAAACAATTCGTCGAACGCTTCGCGGCGCGCGTGCGCGAACTGTTCCCGGATTGCCCGGCTGATCGAGAAGCGATCATTGCCGAGCATGCGTGCCAAAAGTATTCGGGCCGGGTGGGACGATCGGCCGCCGCCAAGGAACTGGACGAGGAGGCCGTCCGGTTGGCCGTTGCGGCACACGTCCGGCACGTCGAGACCTCGTATGACACTTTGTTGGCAAAGGGATGGGATCGCCGGGATGCTCGCGACCAGGTGAGGTCCGAGGTGGATCGAGTATTGATCAAGTGGCAGGGGGAATGAATTTATCCTGATTTCCGAGATCAACGGGACTTGATTGCTCGATCAGCCCCTTGATAGCACTTTGGCCTCCGGCTGAGCTCTCCATAGGCGGTATCGCACTTCGACGTCTTCGGGCGCGTACACCACGATTGGCAAACGGCTGTTGTAGCGGATCAAATAAGGTTCGCCGCCGAGCGTGACAAACCGGTTCTCCTTGGGCGCGTTCGGATCGGTCGCCATGCGCGTGCCCGCCATTGGGCCCAGCCGGCTGACGTTATAGCGGGGAAATCCCCAGCCCGCGATGGTTTCCGTTTCGATCTTGCCGCCGAAAAAATATTTGTTTCCCTTATCGACCTCGACGGTCTTGCCGACGATCAGCTCGACGCGGAAAGCGGATTCGTCATCCTGCCGCGGAAGTTGCAGGACGTATCGCGTCATCCCTTTCCCGGCGGGTGGGAACGCCTTCATGTTATCCGCGGCCCCAATGGATAACACGACAGCCATCAATGAGAAAGCAGCGAGCATCGACACTCTTTTCATATTGTCTCCTGTTCATCATTGATTCCCGGAAAGTACGGCTTATAAAACCACCCCGGCGAGCGCGTCCAATATCTTGGCGACCGGCATCACCAGGAACAGCAGCGGCAGCGCGGGCAGCGCCGTCGCGACCGCCAGTTGGAGGACCGCCCGGCGGCCGAACGGCACGATCCTCATCTCGCTGATGAACCGGTAACTGTTGCCCAGATCGGCCAGCGACTGGATGTCGCCGCTGCCCAGCAGCGGCTCGCCCTCGGGCGCCTCCCCTTCAATCCACTTGCGGTGAAATTCCCGGTTGTAACGGTCCACCAGGATGCCGTATTCCTTCAGCCCCCGGCGTCTGCTCAGCGCCATCTTTGACGAGAAAATCAGCAAGGGGCCGAGAAACAGAACCTGAGTGACCGCGAGCAGGATGACCAGCGGGATTTTGAACGTGTCGATCTTGGCGCCTTCAAAGACAATCCGAAAAGCAGCCTCGGCGCTGTAGATGGAACTGAGGGCGAAGGCAAAGATACCGAGTGAGACGTGGGCCGTTGACAGGAAGCCCAGTCCGCCAGCCCCGTCGGCGTGCGTGGGAACCAGATCGAGTTTCATTCGGTTGACATCGCGCAGGAAAAGCGTCCAGTTAAGAATCCGCCACAACCAGCGATACCACAGGAATTGAATAATGGGCACGGCGACGAGATGATTCCATACGCCGGCCCAGGAAAGCCGGGAAACGCCACTTCCCGAAAGGCTGATCGCGTTCCAACTCGCCTTGTATCCGCCGTGCATGGTTTCGGCCGTGAAGAACCAGGCGCCGATCACCGCCAGGCCAATCAGGATAACCGTCGCCAGGACGGACTCGCGCCGGCGCGCCACACGGGCGATGGCCTGTTCAAAAGCCGGATAATCGTCTTGATGGACGAATCCGGCGCGCAGGAAGTGCAGCCCCGCCACCGTCAGCCTGGGGCCGACGACCGCCTCCGCCACGAGAACAAGCGGGATGGCCACGAAGAAACGCGCGTAGGAGGCGAAGTCCAGCAGGAATGACTCTCGCGGGGTTGGCCCAAGCGCTTGCCCCTGCAAAATGGAGAGCACCAGCATCGGGACCCAGGTGAGCAACAGGAAGAGAACGCAGCGGCGCCCAATCGACAGACCGACAAGCCGCGCCACGCCGATGCGCTGCATAAGCCGGAACATCGGCCCTTCACGCCCGAAATACAGCAAATCTTCGTTGGGCACGATTGGATTCATAGGCCGCCTCTTTTTTTAAGTAGTCGATTCATCCCCCGCCGGCAGCTCGATTCGGAACGTCGTTCCCTTCTCAGCCGTCGATTCGAACGCGACCAGGCCGCCGAGGTAGCGCTCGCCGAACAGCTTCATGCTGTAGGTGCCGATGCCGCGGCCCTTGGCGGCCTTGGTGCTGAACGAGCGCTTGAACAGTTGCAGTTGCACCTGCTCGGGGATCATGCCGGGGTTGGAGACCAGGAACACCGGCCGGCCGTCGCGGCGCTCGAACGCCACGCGAACCGTTTCGCCCTCCGGGATCGCCTCGAGGGCGTTCTTGGTCATGTTGGTCAGGATGCGTTGCAGGAGCCCCGGGTCGGTCTGGATTTCTTCGAGTTCATCAATCTCGGCGATCTCGACATGCCGGTCCTTGGCCGCGGTGTGCCCCTCAAAGACCGCCCCGATCCCCTCGAGTATTTCCCGCACGTGAACCGGTTTCTTCTCGGTGGAGAGGGTGCCGTTTTCGGCTTCAAGCAGGCGGCGCTGCTCCTCGATTTCCTGCTTGAGCCGGCGCGACAACACGAGGATTCGCTGCGCCGTCTCCTTGGGGTCGAGCCCTTCGATCGTCTGCATGAGGCTGCTCCAGCCCATCAGGCCGCCGACCGTGTTGAGGATGTCGTGGAAGAAAGTGCGCTCGAGCGCCTGGCGGCGCTTGTCGCCGCTGATATCGTGGAAGGTGAGGACGGTGAACTCGTGCGAGCCGGCCCGGATGGGCGTGGCGCGCACCCGGAATTCCAGCGATTCCTCCGCGTCGCCGTGGCGAACCGTGGCGAGGCATTCATTCGTGATCGGCTCCCCCTCGGTCTGGGACGCCATGATGGAAATCACGGCGCCGCACGTGGCGCAGGTCTTGGACGTGCCGCAGCCGCCGGGCCCCGTGTGCGCATGGATACATCCCAGGATCTCGCCCGGGCGATCCCCCGCCAGACAATTTGGATCCTCAATCTTCAGGTCCTTGAGCAACTGCTGGTTCATGGCAAGGACCTGACGCTCGTGATTGAGAATCATCAGGTATCCGTCGATCGATTCCAGGATGGCCAGAAAGAGCGGGTTTTCCCGGACGAACTGGCTCATCTCCTTCACCTCAGCCGCGCCGGCGCGTTCGGCTGGGGCGAACCAGGTGGAGACGGATTCGTTTTCGATGCTCTTGGTATCTTGATCGCTGGCCATCATCGGCGCTCCCGGTATGGAATACAATTGAACAGGAAACAGCTTCAGGGGCGAACGGCCACCACGTAACCGACACGGCCGTTGACGAAAGTGCGCCGGTAAAACACATCGCCAGCATAATAATAGGTGACGCCATTGACCGTTTGAACGGCATAGCCGGCCGGCAGATCATAGACCACGGCCCCAACCGGCGGGACGACCACGGTATATGAGACGACGCCGGCAGCCGTGACCGGACTGTAATAGACTCCGCCGGAATAGTAATAAGTCGCGCCCGCGACAACGACCGGGTTGTATCCGACAGGCAGCGTTCTGACCGCTGTGCCGACGACGGGGCGAACAACCGGATGGCCGCTGACGTTGACATTCCGATCGACGTCCACGGTTCCGTTATCCACATGAACCTGTCGTGAGCCTTCGATCTCGCCATAAGGCCCCGTCACCTGGCGATTGACGCTGGCCTGTCCATCGCCCCAACTCGCGTTGCCGGAACCGGAGACCGTCTGACCACCCGGCCCTGTAGCCTGACGATTCCAGTTGGCGTGGCCATCATCGATGCTTCCGGACCCGGAAGTCCTGGCAGTCTGGCCTCCGGGGCCTATCACCTGGCGGTTGTAGCTTGCCTGACCGTCACCCCACTGGGCGCTTGAGGAGCCCGATATGGTCTGTCCACCCGGCCCGGTGGCGCTGCGATTGATGTTTGCATGACCGTCATCGATGCTTGCGCTGCCGGAGCGGGTTGCCGTCTGGCCGCCGGGTCCGGTCACCTCGCGATTCCAATTCGCATGACCATTTTCGACGTTTGCGTTGCCGGAGCTGCTGGCAGTTTGACCGCCCACCCCAGTGACCTGGCGATTATAGTTTGCTTGCCCGCCGCCATAGCTGGCGTTGCCGGAACTGCGCGCGGTTTGGCCGCCCGCTCCCGTCGCCTGACGGCTGTAGCTCGATGATTGACGCACGGAACCGTAAGCCTGGGATTGGCTGCGGTAACTCGCCGAGCTGCGGTTGGAGCTATAACTCTGGGAACGGCCGGCCGAGCCTGAATAACTCGAACGGCCGGCTGAGCGAGAAGCGGATCGGCCGCCGCGTTGGGCTAGCGCTTCACCGGATTGAGCCAGGATCAGGCAGCCGGCCGCGATGACGACGCCCAGGCGAATCAGTTTTTGCATCTTCATTTGGAATTCCTTTCATATCCTCGATTAAGTCTCAGTGAGTTTCTTCGCTGCTGGCAGGCTGGATCTCTACCCGTTCCGCCCCGGTCGGCGCCTTGAATTTGAATTCGGCCGCATCCACGGCTGACAGGGGCTCCACGCTCAGGACCCGAAGGACATATTGGGGCCTTCCGGCGAGGGTCTTGTAATCGATCGCAATTTTTCGCAAGACGGGCGCGTCACCCGCATCAACCCAGATCTGCCAATCAAAGTCGCCCCCGGTGAATGCCAGGTGATGGCAGGCAGTCCCATCGATCTCGCTCATGCCGACGTATTCGGACGAGGTCATTTGTTCGAGGAAGCTCTTGCCGGGATCCTCATAGAAAAAATCGGCCGCCGGTACCGCCGTATGGTAGCGGACCATCAGCGTGTCAAGCGCCTGATCGATCGTTCCCGGATCCGGGATCTGGGCGTAGATATTTTCATCGCGGTCCCAAATGGTGACGGTCTTGCCGTCCTTGTAGATGGTGCGGTCGGCCACGTCGCCTGTGCTCTCAATCTTCAGAAGCCCCGGTCGGCTGACGACGCCCTGGCGCACATGCGTCATCTGGATCCTGCGGCCATCGGGCCGGACATCATCAAACTCGTCAGCAAACTTGAACCGGAAAGCATGCAGCGCTTTGCCACGGCTCGCCAGCTCACGAATGATCTGTTCGGCCTTCGGATCACGACCTTGTATTGCCGTGGTCGCGGCATCCGAACTTCCCATGCTTTGGTTACCGGCCGCTGTGAGCGCGGGTTTGGCCGGCTGCACGGTCGAACACCCCGCCATGGTCATGAAGAGAACCGTCAGCACGGTCCAAAAGTTGAGTCGTCTTGCCATCATCTCTCCTCCGGTTACATAAGATTTCTTTTTCCAGTTTTTGATCTGTTCATCTCAGCGAGCGCTTGCGATCGTTACTTCTTATCCTTCACCTGAATCGTTGAAAGATCATGCTTGCCCGTGAAGCTCCACCAGTCAGCCTGATTCTTCATCTGTTCGCGGATCTGCTCCGGCACCAGTTCCTGGCCGACGCGGTTTTGCCAGCCGCCCCCGAGCGCCTTGTAGATCGCGACGTAATCTGTCGTGGCCTGCCCGCGCCAGGCCCACATCTGATCCTGCTGCGAAGCCAGGAATGTCAACGCGGCCAGGGGAACGGAAACGATGACTTTGCCTTCCTTGTAGGCGGCCATCGTTGTTTGGGCGGCGTCGAGCGCCTCATCGACGTTGTCTTCGAGAACGGTCGTTTCGTCCTGCGCCTTCAGGAATGAATACAAGGAATTCTCTACTTCGAGATTGGCGTTCAGGACCGTTTCCCGGTAATTGAGCAACGCCTCCTGGAATTGGGCGTCCTCGTTGCGGACTAATTCCACGGTCACCGGGTAAAGGATCAGGTTCGAGACATTCAACAGCCCGCCGTAGGTGCTGCTGACGCTGTCGGACCGGAAGAATTTGTCGGAATCGGATGAGCTGAGTCCAATCGAGCCGAAGATGTTGAACGAGGGCAGAATGGCAGCCTTGGCGATGCCAACGCGGGCGCATTGGGCCGCCGCCATGTGTTCGGCCACCCGCACGTCGGGGCGCCGGCGCAGCAGGTCGGCCGGGATGCCCACGACGTTTTGCACCGGGGCGACTGGAATGGCGCCGGTGGTGCCGATGTCTTGATGCAGGGTTTGCGGCGCTTTGCCCAGCAAGACGCACAGGTTGTTTTCAGCCTGGCGGCGCTCCGCTTCGAGCGGCGGGATCCAGCTTTGCACGGTGCCTGCCAGCAGTTCAGCGAGCTGGACGTCGGTGATCAGCGCCTTTTTGTTTTTGTATCGTTCCTCGGTGAGCGCCACGAATCTGTCCAGGGTGTCATTCAGGCTGTTTAATGCGGCAAGCCGTTGATCGAGCGTCCGGATCCGGATATAGGTTCGCGCCACTTCCGCCGCCAGCGAGACCATGATGGCGTCATAACTGGCAAACGCCGCCTTGAGCTGTTCGCCGGTCGAGCGGAACAATTGACGATATTTCCCCCACAGGTCCATTTCCCAAACCGCGTCGAAACCGGCGCTATAGACATCCATTTCCGGCGTGACACTGACCGCGGGCAGATTGCTCATCAATTGCTCGCGAACGGCCGGCGGAAGTTTTCTCTGCGGCTCCGTGAGACTCACGCTCACTTCCGGCTTGACGCTCGTGCTGTAATCGTTGTGCGAAATCGAACCCTGGCCCGTGATGATCGGCGCGAAACTCCAACCCGCGACGGCATGGCCGACGCGCGCCTGCACGATGCGAAGCGAGGCCGCCTGCAAGGTCAGGTTCTGGTCGAAGGCCTGCCGGATGAGCGAGTCGAGAACGGGGTCGTTGAGGCTCTTCCACCATTCCACCCGATCGACCGGCTGGCCGGTGAATTGCGGCTGACCCGTGTCTCGCCACTGCTGGGCGATCGGGACCTCCGGGGTCTTGTACTTCGGGCCCACCACGCAACCGGAAGCCAGCAGGACCATGGCGATCGGGGCGCATAATCCCAGCACTGATTTCTTCAACATGTCTGTCTGACTCCTGCCTTTATTTGAATTTCAAAATGGGTGAATGATTTCAGCGGTCCTTCAACACAATCGCAAGCGGCCCGTCCGCCGCCTGCATGATGTGCGACAGAGGCAGGCCGTGCTCCAGCAACTGCGTCATCCCGCGCAGATACTTGCGAATATGGAGAAAGAATTTCTTGTATCCCGGGCACAGATAATGCAGCCCCGGTTCGCCATTGTAAGTCGTCATAAAGCGATGCTTGGGGCATCCACCGCGGCACGCCGCAAGGACGTCGCAGCTTTTGCACGCATGCGGCAGGGCCGTCTCTTTGGCGATCCCAAAACCCGACTGGATGGATCTCTCAACCATGTCCGGCAGATTATCCGCGGCGATATTCCCCAACCGATGCTGCGGATAGACGCAGTGATCGCAGGCATAAACATCGCCGTTATGCTCAATCACGACGGAACGACCGCATTGCTTCGCGTGGATGCACACCGGGGATGGATTGCCGATCCATGCGTTGAGCGCCCATTCGAAATTCATGACGAAGACTTGGCCCACGTCACAGCGGACCCATTCCTCGTAGATCGCAATCAGGAACTCGCCGTATTCGCGAGGGTTAACTGTCCAGGGCGTCACCTCGGTCGAAATGGTTTTTGAATTCAGTTCAGCGGGACCCGCCAGGCTCAGGCCGCACTGCGCGGCCGTGTCATCGGGCATGCGCTCCACGATCGGCGTGAACTGGATGAATTCCACGCCTTCGTCTTTAAAGAAATGATAAATGTCGAGCGGGTGCTTCGCCGCATCGTGGGCGACACACGCCATCACGTTGTACTCCACCCGGTGCTTCTGGAGAAGTTTCAGCCCTCTCATCACCTCGTCGAACGTGCCGTTGCCGCTCCGGTCGCGGCGATAGCGATCATGAATCTCCCGCGGCCCGTCGAGACTGAGGCCCACCATGAAATTGTTTTTCTTTAAGAACGAACACCACTCGTCATTGAGCAAGGTCCCGTTGGTCTGAAGCGAATTGGTGATGGTTTTCTTTCGCACGTAAGGTTTTTGCAGATCGACGACTTTTTTGAAGAAGTCGAGCCCGAGCAGCGTCGGCTCGCCGCCCTGCCAGACGAATTCGACGACGGGCGTCGGCTGCGAGTCGATATAATTCGAAATGAACGCGCGAAGCACCTCGTCGGACATCCGCATCTTCTCGCCGGGCCCGAAGAGCGCGTGTTTCTCAAGATAGAAGCAATAATCACAATTCAGATTGCACGCAGGCCCGATCGGCTTGGCGACTACGTGCAAGCCGTGTGCGGCCTGGCTATTCAAGGTGGTATTTTCGGGACTGCTCATAACACCTCTCATTGGTTAGCACTGCTGCGCGGGGCGTGTTGGGCACGCCCCGCGCGATTGTGACATTAATCCGACAAGGCCTTCTTCTGAGCGGCTTCGGCGCCGGCCTTGGCCGCCGCTGTTTTCTCGCCCGCCGGCATTGCCTTGAGTTCAACGGTGACCTTGTCGATCTTGCCGGTGAATTGATACGGCGCGGGAATCCCGTAGTCTTCCACGACCGGAGTTTCCCCGTCCTCACCGACATCGGCCCCTTCATCACCCGAGAACATCAAGGGTTGCGTGCGTTCGATCCGGCCTTCGGCGACTTTCTCGCCATTGACAAGGATCGTGCCGACGCCGCCCTTGGCCAGGCCGCCGCCGTCGTAGGCGAATTCGTAGCGGATCGTTGCTTTTCCGGCCGGCAGGGCCTTGTCCGCGGCAATCGTGAAGCGCTGCAATCCGAGGAAGTTGTAGGTATAGACCGGCTTCCCGTCCTTCAGATACAGGCTCCAACCGCCGAAGCGCCCGGCCTGGCAGAGGATCACCCCGTTGGCGCCGCCTTCGGGAATGGTGACCTCCGCGGTAATGGTATGGGAGCTGTTCTTGGTGTTGATGAAAACGTTCTCGGACATTCCGATCATGCCATCATAGACGGTCAGCGAGGTGCGCCCGGCCATCAGGTCGGGCCGCCCCACGAGGGCCGGATTAAGCCTCTCAATGCCGCGGTCATCAATGGGAAACACGTAGTTCTTGACCGCTTCCTCCATGAACAAGTCCTGCATTTCCTTGAGCTTGCCCGGGTTCTTGGCCGCCAGATCGTTGGCCAGGCTGAAGTCAGCCCGCGTGTCGTAGAGTTCCCAGACATCCTTCTCCAGCGTCGCGCGCGGCTGGGCTTCCCACGGGGCCTTATGCACGGTTCCCGCAAGCCAGCCATCGTGATAGATGGCGCGGTTGCCAAAAATTTCGAAATACTGGGTCAGGTGGCGGTCCTTGGCCTTCGCGTCATCGAAGCTGTACGCCATGCTGACGCCCTCGATGGGGGTCTGGGGAACACCGTTGACCACCTTGGGCTCCGGCAGGCCCGCGGCTTCCAGGATCGTCGGGGCGATGTCGATCAGGTGATGCCACTGCGAACGCACTTCATTCTTGGCCTTGATGGCCTTTGGCCAATAGACGACCATCCCGTTGCGTGTGCCGCCGTAATTCGAGGCGATCTGCTTGGTCCAGGTGAACGGCGTATCGCCCGCGACAGCCCAGCCCGCGGCATAGTGGCTGTAAGTACTCGGCCCGCCAAGTTCGTCGTAGTGTTTCAATACGCTCTCGACCGTTTCATTCACGCCGTTGAAGTAGGTCATCTCGTTGAACATGCCGGCAATGCCGCCTTCGGCGCTGGCGCCGTTGTCGCCAACGATGTAAAAAATCAGCGTGTTGTCGAGCTGTCCCATGTCGCCGATGGCATCGACAAGACGGCCGATCTCGGTATCGGCATACTCGCCGAAACCGGCATAGACCTCCATCTGGCGCGTGAAAAGCTTCTTCTCGTCATCCGACAGCTTGTCCCAGTCCTTGATCGCAGAGGGCTTGGGGGCGAGCTTCGTGCCGGCGGGCACGACGCCCAGCTCGATCTGGCGGGCAAGGGTCTCTTCGCGCAATTTGTCCCAGCCCATGTCGAACTTGCCCTTGTATTTATCGATCCATTCCTTCGGCACCTGGTGCGGCGCGTGGGTCGCGCCCGGCGCGAAGTAGATGAAGAACGGCTTGTCGGGCGTCAGGGACTTTTCCGACTGCATCCACTTGATCGCCTGGTTCGTCATGTCGGTCATGAAGTGATAGTTGGGATCCTTCGGCACCTCGATCTTGGTCATGCCCTCATAGATCGCCGGCGCCCACTGGTTCGTTTCGCCGCCCATAAAGCCGTAGAATTTGTCGAAGCCGCAGCGGGTCGGCCAGCGGTCGGTCGGCCCGGAGGGGCTGACTTCCCACGCGGCCGTCTCGTGGCTTTTCCCAAACGCGGCCGTCGAGTAGCCGTTGTAACGCAGCGTGCTCGCCAGCGGCGCCACGCTGTCTGGGCGCTGCCCGGTATTGCCCGGGAAGGCCGTCGCGGTCTCCATGATGGAACCGGTGTTGCACACATGGTGATTGCGCCCGGTGAGCAGGCACATCCGCGACGGCGAACTGAGCGCCGCCGTGTGGAACTGGTTATATCGCAGGCCGTTCTGTGCCAGGCGATCCAGGGTGGGCATGTTGATGGGACCGCCGTAAACGCCGGACTGGCCGAACCCCATGTCATCGATGAGGATGATGAGCACGTTCGGGGCGCCGGCCGGCGCCTGGGGATTGAAACGCGGCGGCGCCGTGGCATCCCTGACGTCGAGCACGGTGCTGTGCGGGAACTGGGGTTCCGGGATCGGGAGTTTTGTTCGATCCAGCCCAGCCTCCCCGGCGGCTGTTGCAGCGCAGGCGGCACCTAGCGCAAACCCGAATCCGAATGTTGACCTCGCGGTTCTCAGTTTCATTTACTGCTCTCCTTCAGAGATTTCATAAGTGACTATTGCTTGCCGGCGAACACCGTCGCCGCGGTTTTGACGGCTCAGTGCGCCCTGTGATCCTTCACGCGATTCTTCTCGATCAGGACCGCATAGCAGTTGTCGCTGACTTGTTCCATCTTCATGGGCTTGATCTCCTTTTGGGCGCGGCCGCAGTCTCGTCATCCAATTTGGCTTTGAGTTAATGCCCTCCCGCCGGGGTTCTCGACGGGTCGAGAAGCTCCATGCCCCAAATCCTGGAAGTCTCGTAAAAACAGATCTCGGGCTGCACGGTGGACAATTCCATCGCAGCAAGAATCTTATGATAGTGCGTCGATTGGATATGGCGCTCGATACTGGCCAGGGACTCCCAGTGCTCCAGGTAAAGCACCGTCTGGTCTTCTCCCGATCCCTCATAGATTGCACACGCCAGACACCCCGGCTGGATCGCCGTCGGGCCGACCACCCCGCGCAGGATACCCAGCAGTTCCCGCCGGTTGGCGGGCGAGGGAAGAATTTTCAGCATGAAAAGCATCATATTTCGGTCCGATCCGGCCCTCAACGCATCAAGAAATCACGCACTCATGGCCGGATAGTCTTAGAAATAAGCGTGCCGGATCTGGCCAGAAGCTTCAGAAGGCTTATAGAGACTTGAAAGACAAGGATTTAGAATGACTCAAAGCGCAGTTGGAGGGCGTGTAAATCTTAGGTGGAAAGTCTGAAATATCGCACCTAGGACGATATATCGTCCTTTTGGGGGCGATGGGGAATGCCCAATTTATCCATTCTGGAGCCGAGCGTGGAGGGATTGATGTGAAGGAGCGCGGCCGCGCCTTGGGGCCCCTTGACGCGCCAGCCGGATTTCTGCAACGCGTTCAGGATATGGCGGCGCTCAGCCTCTTCCAAGGTGAGCATGACCGGGCTTTCCGCCTCTTGAGTTTTAGGCAATTGCACTTCCAACCGGCTGCCGTGGCTAAGAATCATCGCCCGCTCAATAATGTTACGCAATTCACGAACGTTTCCCGGCCAGGAGTAACCCTTGAGCAATTCCATTGTTTTCTGCGAAACCGACTCGATCTTCTTCCCCATATTTTTGCTGAACTCGTCAATGAACGCCCAGGTCAGCAGGGGGATGTCCTCGGCCCGTTCGCGAAGCGGCGGCACCTCGATGGGGAACACGCTCAGGCGATAATAGAGGTCCTTGCGATATTCGCCCTGGCGCACGGCCTCGGCCAGATTCTTGTTGGTGGCCGCGATGATCCGCACGTTGACCTTGATCGTTTTGGACGGCCCGCCCAGCCGCTCGAATTCACCTTGCTGGAGGACGCGCAGGAGCTTGCTTTGCAACTCGAGCGACAGTTCCCCGATCTCGTCTAAAAAAATCGTTCCCCCATCGGCCAACTCGAATCGTCCGATCTGCCGGGTCATGGCTCCCGTATAGGCGCCTTTCTCGCGGCCGAACAATTCGCTTTCGATCAGCGATGCGGGCAGGGTGGCGCAATTGACCGTCACCATCAGCCGGTCTTTGCGCTGGCTCTGGGCGTGAATGGCGCGGGCCACCAGTTCCTTGCCGGTTCCGGTCTCGCCCGTGATCAGCACATGGGAATCCGTCGGGGCGACCTGTTCGATCTGCTTGAGCACCTGCTGAATCGACTGGCTCCGGCCGATAATTTCGCCGTGTCCCTGTGAGATCACGATCTCCGCCCTCAGGTACTCTGCCTCGACCTGCAGGCGATCCTTCAAGTCTTTAATTTCTTGAAAATTTTGCTTATGTATCTCGTCCGAGCGTTTTCGCGCCAGGGCGTTGACGAACACCTCGCCGAGCATGCGCAGACGCGGGATGTATTCCTGGGGCCATATGCGAGGGTGCTGGCACGAGACGCCGATAATGTGGTCGAGCGTTCCGCCCATCAGCAGTGGAATCGATAAAAAAGCATCCACGCCGAGTTGCCGGTGGGTCTCCAGATCCACGCTGGCTTCCGGCGGGAGCTCCGCGGATGAATTCATGCAAAAGACTTCTCTTTTCAGGACGACTTGTTTATACAGCCATGGCAGGTGCGGCACGAGGTCTGTGCCGGGGGGCAGGGGCAATGCATTGGATTCCTCCCGGCCGAAATGCGTCAGTCGGACCTGGGCGTGATCGGGCGAGACCTCCATGAATCCGACCAATTCCACGTCCAAAAACTCGCGGACCTCGTTGAGACCCGAGACAATCTCCTGATCAACCTGCTCAGAGGGAAGATTCGTGAATCGGGAAGAAAGATCCGCCAGGAGCTGTTCAAACCGAAGCCGCTGGGCCAGGGCCTCCTCGGCGCGCCTGTGCTCGGTGACCTCCTTGCCGAATACGGAAATGCCGATCGTCTCTCCGTTTCGCAGCAAAGGGCTGAATGTCAGCTGCAGGATATGCAGGCCCGAGCTGACCAGATACTCCTCGACAAAGGATCCTTCCCGCAAGGCGCGCTGATAAAGCGCATGCCATTTTGCCGCGAACGCCGGCGGCAGCATGTCTTCCGGTGGCATGCCGATCCGGATCTCGATGTGATGTTCCTGTAAAAAGTAGTCCCTGAGCGCATGGTTGAAGGTGAGCAGACCGTAATGCATGGGGTCCACCGACCAAATCATATCGTTCGTGCTGTTTATAAGGGCGGACAACAATGCCTGTGACTCGGCGAGGGCGTCATCCGACCGCTTATGTTCGGAAACATCCTCCATCGGAACACCTCCAAAAGCCATAAGGATTCCTTCTTGCCAACAGATTCTCCCAAGACGCCCTGCAAGGCAACCGCAGATTGAAAGCCGAGTACGATTATCCGAAACAATCATCCGCAAAATTCCGACGTAGTGTGCGTCGTATTCATGAACTGACGGCAGAAGTGACGCATGGCCGATTCCGTGCTCAAAGTTCATCGCATTCTGCGCGAGCATCCGATCGCCACGGCGGGTTGGCTGGCAGAAAAAACCACTCTCACGCCGGCGCCCATTAACAAGGCATTGTCCCACCTTCAGAAGATTGGAATCGTCCGCGAGCTGACCCAACGGAAACGCAACCGCATGTTCAGTTATTCAACGTACATCGAGATTCTGAACAAAGAGACGGAAGGCCCGAAATTGCGATAGTCCTTGCAATAGTTTGGACGTTTCGGGGACGGGATCATCCATGTCATGGTGTCATGACGCGGCTGATTTTATGCAACTTGGCATCGGTGGAATCTCAAATCCGCCCTGTCACTGCGGAGGTCGCGAGTTCATGTCTCGCCGGCCCAGCCACTCTTGTAAAAACGATTTAAACCCCTGATCCGTCAGGGATTTTTCTCATTTGTTCACGGATCGTGGTGCGCGAATCGTCTCGTAACCAACGATCATGATTGCCGAAATTTTCACTGACTTGCCAACCGAAAAAGCCATTCGGTCAGCGCTTGGCGGGTTGCTTGACGGGCGACTCAATGAACCGGATCACGCCCATGCTGTATGCCAGCTCGATCGGTTGCTTCCCGAGCGCGTCCTTCGTGGCGACCATCCGGTAAGGGATCTTGAACTCGTCGAACCGGATGCGGTTCGACTGATAGAGGCCGAACCAGGCTTCGACCGGTTTCTTTTTGTCGGCCAGTTCCCACATCTGCCGGCGGATCGTGCGGCTGGCCTCGACGCGGAATTTCCAGTTCACGTCCATCATCAGATAGACGTTATAGAGGAGGATTCCTGCCAGCACCCATCCCGTCCATTGCACCGGCCGCGAGGGGCAGGCTTGGGAGAGGACCAGCGCGGCGATCGGAATCAGCCACAGGTGCGGGACGTAGCGCCCCCACCAGGCGTCGGGGTGAACAAGGGCCACGAACAGCAGGGCCACCATGAAAATGCCGCCCGCCAGCGCCATCCTCCGACTTTTCCACGCCGCGAGAGCCAGGATCACGAGCGACAGGATGAGCGCGCCGCTGTAGAGCGGACCGAATCCGCCGATGCGCAGGTCGGTTCCCTTGATGTCGCGCAATTCGTCCTCATAGATGAGGAACGGCCATTTGATCCGGGCGTTGCCGACCGAGTAAATATTACTGGTCCGGCTCAGGACCGACATCCCGAACCGCTGTAAACGATTGATATTTTTAAAGTTAGCCGGCCGGTTGCCTTCGTGGAACATCGGCGTGTTCACGTAGGCGTGTTTGCCGAAGAACGGGTGGAAGATGTGACCTTTATCCCGAATGTTGGTGATGTAAGGATTGTAGCCAATGGCCGCGATCGCGAAGATGGCGATTCCCACCGAGACCGCGCATAGCCGATACGCAACCGCGCGCCGGCCGGCGACAAACAACGCCACGACCAACAACCCGCCGATCAGGCACGCGAACACGACTGCCGGGATCTTGATGTGGAACAGGATCAGGACGGCCATGGCGTAAAGAAGGTAGATCGGGCCGGACTCCGTCGCGAACAGCATCAGGCCCATGGCGATCATGATGGTCAGCATCGAGGCGATCTGGGTATCGACGTAGGTCGTAAACACCTCGACGATGCAGATCGGGTTGAGCGCCGCAAGGAGGCCGATCACGCCAATCCGGACCGGTCCCCAGGTTGGGAATAATCGGATCAAAGTGGCGATCACCGCCAGCAACGAAGCGGCTAACAGCACGAAATTGAAAGTTTTATCCGTTTCGATGCGGCCGGTGACGAGATAGACGGCCGCGCCGGTCAGGGCCGCCGCCTTGGGCGAATAGTTGATGTACCAGGTCGTCTGGACGGTGTCGGGCAAGCCGCCGCGGAAGGGGTTCCACCCCCGCGCGAGCTGGATCGTCGTCTCCATCTGGTAGTTCTGGCCGTCGTAGGAGACATCGTAGATGCGGATGGCCGCATAGGCGCTGACCAGATAGAGGATGGTCAGCCCGGCGCCCATGCCGGCAAAAACCCGGATGAAACGCTTCGGGAAGAGGCGGCGCGCGAGCCAGAAGCCGTAAGCGGCGCTCAGGGCGGCGGCGACCCAGAAGTGAGCCCAATGCAGCGGGATGCCGGCCGCAAATCCCGCGCAGCCAAGGACGAGGATCGCGGCGTAATGGAACACGACGACCGACGCGGCGAGGAAGCAGGCCGATTCGATCCGGGCGCGCAATGGTTGCGCGCAGGCACTTCCGCCGTTGGTCCGGTCACACTGAGTAGATGTTAAAACCATTGATGCTTCACTGGTTGCCCACGATGAATTCTCGTTAATCTGCCTGAACTCGTCGCACCATGTCAATTATGTAATGCCGCAGGTTGCCCGGGAAGGGTTTTGGAAGGATGATTGATTGCGCTGATTGAACTTGGCAGGCGGCCGGGGTGCGGTCAATTGGCTTGCCACCACCCGGGCCGCGTGATATTTTGAGGCCGAACTCGCTGATTAGCCGCGGGGCGTTTTTCACGGACGCGATGGGATTCGCAACAAGGGGCGACATGTTTTTTTCCGCATCCACCAAGTTGAAATTGTTGCGGGCGGCGCTCTTCAAGGACACGCCGATTTACGTGCAGTTCTTCGTGACGGCGCGCTGCAACCTGACCTGCACGTCCTGCAACGTCATCTACGCCAACTCCGACGTGCGCGAGTGCACGCTGGACGAGGTCAAGCGCATTGCCGACAACCTGGCCGAGGTCGGGGTGGCGATCGTGCTGCTGACCGGCGGCGAGCCGTTCGCGCGCAAGGACCTGCCGGAGATCATCCGCGAGTTCGAGACGCGCGGCATTCACGTGCGGATGCAGACCAACGGCATGGCGACCGAGGAGCAGATCCAGCGCGCGATCGAGTTCGGCGGCCATGACATCTCGATTTCGCTCGATTCGCTGTGGCCCGAGACGCAGAACAAGCGCAATGGCGGCTTCGCCGGCTCGTGGGAAAAGGCCGTTCAGGCGATGGCGAACTTCACGAAGCACCTGCCCAAGGACGGCAGCTTCGCCTCGCTGGGGTGCGTCCTGCAGCGCGACAACCTGACGCATGTGGAGGACGTAATCCGGTTCGGGACCGAGATCGGCTGGTTCACGTCGTTCGTGCCGATCCATGTGACGGATAATTTGCACCCGATGAGCTTCCGGTCGTTCGACCAGAGTTTGAGGTTCAAGCCGGAGGAATACCCGAAGGTGGACGCCGTCGTCGAGCGGATCCGCCAGATGCGCAAAGAGGGCTACCTGCTTTACGACAGCGACCAGTTCCTGGACGACGTCAAGCGCTTCGTGCGCGACGAGCCGACGACGTGGCGCAGCAAGCACGGCGGCGTGTGCGACAGCCCGTTTTTGTATTTCGCGATCCTGCCCAACGGCGAGTTCGCGCCGTGCGTCGATCACCGGCTCGGCACGTTCGCGACCGTCGCGGGGCCCGAGTTCAAGAAGCTGTATCATGATCCGGTGTTCAGGGAGTCGGTGCGGCGCAAGACGTCGGCCTGCCCGGGGTGCATGTTCGGCAGCTACCCGGAGATGACGATCACGATGCGGTTCCTGGCGGCCAAGCTGCAGAGGACGAAGGTGTTCTTCACGTCGCCGCCGAAGAAGCCGTGGCCGATGACGTACGAGCAGATGGCCGGGATCGCCGAGCGGATCCGAAACGAACGGCGCGACCGCGCGGGGGTGGCCTGAGCCATGCCGAAGAAAATCGCATTCGAAAGCGCACGCACGCTGTTCCTGATGGCCGCGAGGCAGATCGTGGAGTCCGAACAGATTTTAAAGTCGGATTCCTGCGCGCAGTGGGAAAAATTCATCCAGTCGCTCGAGTTCGATTACGCCGGCGACGGCGTCGTGAACGTGAAGTGGAGCGTGCCCGCGGCGGGCGAATCGAGGTTCACGATCGACCGCGCCATGCTGCACCGGCGCGGCGACGACGTGAACGCCAACCAGATCCAGGCGCCGGTCGATGAGATCAAGCAGGCCAACAGCCGGCATTACCTGGAAGCGGTTTTGAAGATCGCGGGCGAGGCGGGGATCCGGCCGAGCGCGGCCAACCATGCCGTCGCGTCGATGAGCGGCGGCACGGATATTTCGACCGACCTCGAGGAGGCGTTCCACGACGAGTGGGCCAACACCGAGGACCCGAAGAGCATCGACGTGCGACTGATGAACGAGGCGAACACGGCCCCCGAGATGCGCCACATCCGGCAACGGCTCGGCGATCTAAAAGGAAAGACATTGTTGGACGTCGGCTGCGGCCTGGGCGAGGCCGGCGTGTATTTCGCGATGGAAGGGGCCGACGTCACCGTCACCGACCTGTCGCAGAAGATGCTCGACGCGGCGGCGGAGCTTGGGAAATGCAACGGCGTGACGGTCAAGACGCACAAGGCGTCGGCGGAGTCGCTCAACCTGCCGCCCGACCGCAAGTTCGATATTATTTACGCGGGGAATTTGCTGCACCACGTGCAGATCGACAAGACGCTCGAGACCCTGATCCCGCACCTGGCCGAGGGCGGCGTGTTTGTAAGCTGGGACCCGGTGCAGTATAATCCGATCATCAATGTGTATCGCATGATGGCGACAAAGGTGCGCACGCCGGGGGAACATCCGCTGCGCCTGCGCGACATCGGCACGTTCCGCAGGTATTTCGCCGACGTCGAGACGCGGTGGTTCTGGCTGACGACGCTCATCATTTTCATCCTGATGGCGGTCCTCCAGCGGCGGAACCCGAACAAGGAACGCTACTGGAAAAAAATCGTGGAGGAGGGGAAACGCTGGGCATGGCTATACAATCCACTGGAACGCCTGGACAGCATCCTTCTGAGATGGCTGCCGTTTCTGCGACCCCTGTGCTGGAACGTGGCGATTCTTGCCCGCCGGCCGAAGCGTTGAAGCAGCCTGACCTCTCGATCGTCGTGCCGTGCCACAACGAGGAGGAGAACGTCCCCGAGTTCGTGAGCCGGACGCGGGCCGTCGTGGAGAAACTCGGCCTCACGCATGAAATTATTCTAGTGAATGACGGCAGCCGCGACCGGACGCTCGAGGTCGCGCTGGGGCAGATGGAGACGTGCCCGCAGCTGCGCGTGATCGACTTCAGCCGCAACTTCGGGCACCAGGCGGCGGTGACGGCCGGGATCGACCTCGCGCGCGGCAAGGCCGTGATCCTGATCGACGCCGACCTGCAGGACCCGCCCGAAGTCATCGAGCAGATGGTCCAGGAGTGGCGCGCGGGGAACGACCTGGTCTATTGCCAGCGCCGCAAGCGCGAGGGCGAAACCGCGTTCAAGCTCATCACGGCGAAGGCCTTTTATCGTTTCCTGAACTTCATGTCGAACACGCGGATCCCCGAGGACACGGGGGACTTCCGCCTGATGGACAGAAAAGTCGTCGAGAGCTTGAAAGGGATGCGCGAGCATCACCGGTTCATCCGCGGCATGGCGTGCTGGGTCGGTTACCGGCAGAAGGCGCTGCTTTACGACCGCAAGGCGCGCCACGCGGGGACGACGAATTATCCGTTCCGCAAGATGCTGGCGTTCTCGATCGACGCGATCACGTCGTTCTCGGTCAAGCCGCTGCGCATTTTGAGTTACATGGGGATCGGCATCGTCACGATATCGCTGCTGATGACGCTCATCGTCGTCGCGGTCAAGCTGCTGTTCCCGCACTACTTCATCCCCGGCTTCCCGGTGATCGTGATCCTGATCATGTTCCTCGGCGGCCTGCAGATCTTCGCGACCGGCATCATCGGCGAATACATCGGGCGCATTTACGAGGAAGCCAAGGGCCGGCCGCTATACCTGATCAACCAGGTCTATGCGAAACCCGACAAGCCCGAGGACAAATAACCATGAACGTCTTCATCACGGGCGCCACCGGATTTGTCGGCCGCTACCTCGTCGAGACGATGCTGGCCGACGAGCGCTTCGCGGGGGCGGACATTTACTGCCTCGTGCGCGACGAACGCAAGCTCTCCGACTCGATCAGGGACAAGATCAAGATCCTGGCCGGGGGCAGCTCCGACATGGAGCGCCACGCCGAAACGATTGCCGGTTGCGAATACATCTTCCACGTCGCGGCGCTGGCGACGTTCGGGAACAATTTGCCGTATGAACGCGACAACGTGGAGTTCACGCGCAAGCTGATCGAGATCGCGCGGCGCTCGACGGTGCTCAAGCGCTTTGTGTTCACGAGCACGATCGGCGCAGTCGATCGCCAGCCGCAGGATGATTGTTCAAAACCGCTCGACGAATCGACGCCGCCCAACCCGATGTCCGATTACGGGCGATCGAAGCTCGAGTGCGAACGGATGCTCGGCCAGTCGGGCCTGCCGTTCGCGATCGTGCGGCCGACGTGGGTCTATGGCCCGCACATGCGCAAGCAGAGCCACGTGCGGGTGTTCATCGACGCGGTGGCGGAAGGCAAGCCGTTCACCAAAATCGATTTTCCCGGCCGCATCTCGATGATCCACGCGAGCGACCTCGCGCAGGCGCTGCTGCTGACGGCCGTGCATCCCGACGCGCAGAACAAGACCTACTTCGCGTCCGACGGCCGGCCGATCTCGCTGGGCGGCCTGTTCAAGTCGATCGCGCGCGCCATCGGCGGCTCGGCGGCCTCGATCAGGATCGGGCTCGGCATCCCGGCGGTGATGCGCAAGCTGCGCCCGTATATGCCGTTTGCCGCGCAGAACCTGTTCAGCGACGTCCTGTGCGCCTCGGCCGACCGGCTGTTCGAGCTTGGGTTCAAGCCGCGCGTGGCGCAGTATCAGGGCATCGTGGAGACGGCGCGCTGGCATTTCCGCGAGGCGCTGAACGGCCGCACGCTGGCGATCGTGACCGGCGGCGCCGGCGGGATCGGCCGCGAAATCTGCCGGCAGCTCACCGGCCGCGGCTACGATATCGCCATCGTGGATTACAACGCCGAGGCCGCGCAGAGAGCCGCGGAGGAACTGGGCGGCGAGTATCTCGTGGCCGACCTCGGCGCCGACGAAGGATTGCAATCGGTGTGCGACCTGATCGAGCGCAACGCCGACCGGCTGGGGGTGATGATCAACAACGCGGGGATCGGCCGGCGCGGGCCGCTCGACGAGCTCTCGGCCGACGACCTCGCGCGGCTGCTCAAGATCAACTCGATGGCGCCGATGATCCTGTCGCGCGCGGCGCTGGCGGCGTTCCGCCCGGCCGGACGCGGCACGATCGTGAACATCGGCTCCTCGGCGGCGTATCAGCCGCTGCCGTACATGGCGGCCTACGCGGCGTCGAAGGCGTTCGTCGTGAACTTCACGGAATCGCTGATCGGCGAGCTGCTGGGGACGAAGATCGAAGTGATCATGGCCTCGCCGTCGGGGACGAACACGCAGTTCCAAGTCTCGTCGGGCGTCAAGAACGAGGATGCGGCCAAGCTGCTCAAGCCCGAGCAGGTGGCGTCGGCTATCGTCAGGCGGATCGGCAAAGGCAGCCGCACGTTCATTATCGGCCGCAGCGGCCTGGCGATGATGCTTGTGGGGCGGATGCTCCCCAAGGCGATCCAAGTCCGGTTGTGGCAACGATTGATGACGAAAATGCGCTAGTCTCGCCAAAAGAAAGCATGAATGGCAAGGTGTCAATCAGTCGAGTTTGATATATCCTTCAAGGCAGGATGGTTTTTTGGGCGCAAAACCAACATCTAAAAGTTTTAATTTGACTTGCGCCGTCAACGCGCGATAATCCTGTGTTCTTTATTTTTCGAAAGGACCCATGTTTCAGATGTTCAAGTTAACACCATTCGTCGCAATCATGGCCGCCATGTTTTTCATCTCCGGCAATGACGCCCATGCATACCTCGATCCCGGCACCGGAAGCATATTCCTCCAGGTGATCCTCTCGGTGTTTTTCGGCGCAATCCTGATGCTCAAAGTGTTCTGGCAGAATATCAAGGCGTTCGTGCAGTCGATTTTCGTCCGCCGCTCGCCGGACCACGAAGATCAGTGAATTTCCATGCCGCTTTCGGCGAAAGCGGCATGAATGCAGCAGCCCGAGCGTGAGCGAGGGACTCGCCATTCGCACGGTGCATGCAATTCAAATGTCGCTTCGAGCCGAAGCGACCTGCTGACGAATTAAAATCAAGTCTATTTCACAAGGCGCA
This sequence comes from bacterium, assembly GCA_021372575.1. Taxonomy (GTDB): domain Bacteria; phylum Sumerlaeota; class Sumerlaeia; order MVZB01; family MVZB01; genus JAJFUE01. The sequence goes on from JAJFUE010000185.1 coordinate 76,959, forward strand.
GCTCGGGCCGGCGCACGCGCGCAGCGGCGGCGATTCCCCAGTCGTAGCCGCGCTCGATGTAGCCGGCGGCCTCGACCTGCACCTTCATGGCCGTCTCGGGCGTTGAGGCGCGGAAGCGGTAACGCACCTTGTTCCAGCCCATGAAATCGTCGCCGCTGATGTCGTGGCTCCAAATCCGCTTATTGCCCAGATAGACCGTCTGGATGAACCGGCCGGGGAACTTATTGTCGTTGTACGGGTCGCGGATTTCGACGCTCAGCTCGTATTCGCGGCCGGGCTTGAGTTTGGCGATCGGGATTTCGATGCCGATATAGTCGCGCCAGTGCGGATCGCGGTCGCGGAACATGATGCGAATATCGTCCTGATTTTCGGCCGCAAAGTACCACAGCGGCGTGGTGGCGGCGGACTCGGTGTAGAATTTCGGATTGCCGAAGAATTTGTTGTTCCGGCCGAGGAACTCGGTGAAATCTTTCGTTTCGCCCTCGGCGGTCGGGTAGAAAATGGCGCCCGTCTTGCGCCATGAACCGTTGAACCAGCTGAAGCCGCGGGCTTCGTATTCCTCGAATGGCGGCACATGGCGAAGCTTGTTGGCATCGACGAACAGGCTGTAGTGGCGGCGCACGCGCTGCGAGTCGGCGGCGACCGTCAGCATCGAGTCGTCCGGCCCGACCTTGGCCAGACCGACCGCCGAAAGCACGGTCGCCGGCAAATCGCCCAGGCTGACGGGGGCGTCGGAAATCTTCAGGTCGCCGGTGGCGCCGAACGGCTTGATCAGCACCAGCGGCAGGCTCTTGGGCGGGACCGTTTCGGCCGGGGCGCGATTCGGGTCGCCGCCCACGCCGGCCGTCGATGCGTCGGCCGGGAAGACGCTTCCGTGATCGCCGATGACGACAATCATCGATTTGTCGTAGATGCCGCACTGGCGCAGGGTCTCGAGGAATCGACCCATGATCTTGACGCACGCCTCGCCCTGGCGGCGCATGTTGGCGGGCGTCGCGTCCATCGCCTCGTAATGCAGGTCCTCGTTCAGGCGGAACGGCTCGTGGTTGCCGACGAGGTGGTAATACTTGAAGACCGGCGCCTTGCGGTCGATCTTGATCCCCTTCTGAAAGTCACTGAGGAAGGTCAGGTCATAGAGCCAGTTCTGGTCTGCTTCGTTGGCGCCTTCGGCGGCGGCCGCGGCGGCTGAATCGGAATAGGCGAACCGTTTCACGTGCCTCAGCGCGTTTCCGATCAGCCAGTTGTTATTGGAGAACACAAGCGGCTTCATGAAGTGGGGAACGCAGCGGAACAGCCCCGTGTCGAGCAGGTAGGCCAGCTGGTCGCCGGGGACGGTTGCGTGCGTGGTGATGTTGGACATGGTCTCGGGGCTGCGCAGGACGACGTTATCGACGTACGGCAGCGGGAACAGATCGACCTCGTAGCCGTGCGCCTTGAGCGCGCGCGGCAGCGAGGATTCGGCGCGGAATGCATCGGCGATGAATTTCGGCAGCGGCTCCGAGTTGTCATAGACCTGCGCCGTGAGCAGGTTCGGCACCGACAGGAACGTGTTGGGGAACGTGCTGACGGAATTGCGGTAATACGTGAACCCGCCGAACGGCGAGACGAGCGCCTTCTTCCGGTTGAGGATGTCATTGAAGACGTCGGTCTGGAACCCGTCGAGCAACACGACAATCACGTTCCTGTTGCTCGAGAAATGAAACGGTTCCGAGCGGTCGATCCAATATGGCTGGCCTTCGGCCGGCGCGCGCCAGGCGAACGATAAAATCGTGATCAACTGGATCGCGATCAGGCAGGCCGTCCCGACCGCGATCAGGTTCCGGTACAGCCACGGCGCGCAAAACCACCCGAGCACAAGCAGGACCAGCCAGATCGAGGCGTCAAGGAAACCCTGGCCGAGATGGACGCCCCAGTTGATCGGCCGGCCGTCGAGTGGGCCGTAATTCCACACCATGAAGTTGCCCTGGATCCAAAGCGCGGCGCCGACGATGAAAACAAACACCGTGGCGCGCTCATGCAGCCGGTGCCATCGCGACGTCAGCGCCAGGCCGGCCGCAAGCAAGACCGCCGGGATGACGGCCAGTACGGCCAGGCGCCAGGCAAGCGCCTTCAGGTCGAAACCGAATTCCATCGTGTTGGTCAGGAAAATCTGAAGCGGCGCGAATACGATCGCGGTGGCCGAAAGGAGGAAGGCGCTGCCGATGACCGCCGTCTTGCGAACGGCTTTGGGCGCGCACGGGGGCGCAGCGGCCGGCTTGTCGCCGCCTATCATGCCCTTTCGTAGCCGGGTGTTGGTTTCTTGGGGATCAGGGCCGGGTTTCGGAACTTCGTTAATGGACTTCATTACCATTCCAGGATATGGGGATACCCAACCCCATTTCTGTTTTATGCGCGAATCGCTCAAACGTCAACCGACATCTCGGTCAGGAATGAATCCTCCAAGCCATCACTTGGCCTCTTCCACAACCGGCAACGCGAACCAGACCCGCAGCGGCTGGCCCTGGTTGTCGTAATTGAGCATGCGGATGATGAGGCCGGCGGTATCGGGAGTTGATTTGAAATTGACGCCGCTGGCATCGTCCTTCTTCGGGAACGGAACAGGCGTGTCGGCACCGAACACGTAGCCGACGATTTGGTGCCACTGGCCGTCGTCCGGCGAGCCCTGCCAGAAGTAAGGGTTGTCGTTCTTCGTGTTCTCGTGCGTGATCAGCTCGACGCGCGCGCCGAGGTTGTTGATGCCATAGACGCCGAAGAAACGCTGGCCGATTTTGGCCGGTTCCTGGCGCATCCAGATGCTGCAGCGGTAGGTCTTGGCGGGGTCGATCGCGATCTTGTCGTTCAGGCTCGTGTAAATCATCGCGCCGACGTCGGTGGTGACATAGACCGCCTGGGCGGATTGCCCGTTGGGAAGCTTGACCGATTCGACGCCGTGTTCCCTGGTTTTGGGATTGCCATCGAAACGGATCACCCAGAAGCTGGACGGCTCCGAATCCGCCGGGCGCACCGAGACGTCGCCGAACGTGGGGTCTTTCAGCAGGTTGGCGGCGCCGGTGGCGGCCGGCGCGCTTTCCGTGGCCGCGGCGGCCGAGGTTGCCGCCGGAGTCGCGGCCGGAGTCGCCGGTGTTTCGCTGACGATGTTTTCGCGAACGTTGTCGGATTTGGGTTCGGGCGGAGCGGTCTGCTGCTTGTTGCATCCCGCAACGCAAATTGCCACCAACATCGCAAGCCCGATGATGTTTCCACGCAGGTATGTCATCTTCATCCTCGCTCCTCATTTTTGAAATTCCTTTATAACGCCCCGAACGGCCATTCATCAACCGATTTGCTGCATGGGCGATGGCATGGCGGGTCCGCCTGGCCTGAAAAAAAGGAACGTGGCGATGGAGGGATCGTCGTTTTGGCGCCGAGCGCTGCGGGCTGGGGCTTGACGGGCTACTGCGGCGGCTGCGTGACACTGGTCGGCGCCGGGGCGGCCTGCGTAGCCACGGGCTCCTGCGTTTTTGCAGGTTCCGGGACGGGATGCATCGATCCGGTTTCATTTTTCGAACACGCCATCATCATGACGACGAAACCGAGGATGGCCCACCGGCGCTGTAATTTGAGTGTCATGGCGATGCTCCTCAAGCAATTTCTTGGATCCCGCGGGCATCTAATCAAAACCACAAACTTGTTTGAATACGATTCGATTATGTCACGACCCACGCCCAAGAAATCAAGCGGTCTCGGACTCTGGTGGAATGATCATCGTCAAAACTTGGCCCAAGCCATTATCCGTTACAGCGGTATGTGATGAGCCGCCACATCGCGGGATTCCGGAACCGGATCGTCCGCGTCATGGGGCGGAACAGCAAATGCCCTCGACGGCTTGGGTTGGATCGATCGCGAGGAAAACCCGAACCGGTTCCGGGCCGGGGCACGGCTGCTGATGACAATTGATCCTGTTGATGTTATAAATAGGCGACACGTGCAGTGGTCCTTATGTCCACCCGCACAAATTCCGATTGCACCATATGGAACATTCCGGCAGCCGCACTGTCTATAGGACCAGAAGAGGCTGCTGAAACCAAAGTTCCCCATTCTCATGCACGTTTGGATTGTAAAGAGGTAAACACCATGAAAGGGCGTATGGCAGAGTTTCTGGCCGCGATCGCCATCGGGGCGGTCGGGCTGTTTGGCCCCGGATGCCAGCGAAATTCCGACGCTGCCGCTGTCGTCGAGGCCAATATCAATGTTCAAGCGACGACGGCCGTGCCGGCGCCGGCCGTGGCGGCGCCCGTGGCGAACAACGACGCCGAGGTCCTGACGCAGGGGCCGATTCACGAGGCCTTCGCGGAACCGACCAGCGCCGAGCTGGCCCCGGGCCAGGTCGTGCCGAAGGAACCGCCGGCGGCGATCGAAGAGGTCCCGCCCGACGAGCGTCCTGACGGCAATCCGATCTGGATCCCCGGCTACTGGGCATGGGACGACGATCGCGCCGATTTCATCTGGATCAGCGGCATCTGGCGCATCCCGCCGCCGGATTGCGACTGGGTTCCCGGTTACTGGAGCGCCGTCCAGGGGGGCTGGAGCTGGACGCCCGGCTTCTGGATGACCGACCGCACGGAAGTCAATTATCTGCCGGCGCCGCCGGAGAGCCTGGAAATCGGTCCGTCGAGCCCCGCGCCTTCGGACAATTACGTCTGGACGCCGGGCTGCTGGATGTGGATCGACGGCCGCTACGTGTGGCGCCCCGGTTATTGGCTTGAGGCCCGCCCGGACTGGGTGTGGGTCCCGCCGACCTACGTCTATACCTCCAGCGGCTGCATTTACGTCGATGGCTACTGGGACTACGCGCTCGAAGATCGCGGCGTGATCTTCGCGCCCACGTATTTCCGCCGGCCGGTTTATGTGGCTCCGACGTACGTCTATACCCCCTCGATCGTCATCGAGGTCAACTACATCACGACGTGCCTGTTCGTGAGCCCACACCATCGCCATTACTATTTCGGCGACTATTACGGCGATCACTACTTCCGCCGCGGCTATGTGCCGTGGTTCGATTACGGCCGGCATCACCGGCACGGCTACGACCCGATCTACACGCACGAGCGCTGGCGCCATCACCGCGACAACCCGCGCTGGGAAGCCGAGCTTCGCGAGCAGCACCACTATCGCGAAAGCCACCAGGACGCGCGGCCTCCGCGGGTCTATCGCCGCGGCGACCACGAGCGCGCCGACTACCGGATTGCCGCACCGCTGAACGAATTCTCCAAGCGCAAGGAAGGACGCCTGCGGTTCGAGAAGATCAACGATGAGCAGCGCAAGTCGATCGGCGATCGGGGCCGCGACATGCGGAAGTTCCGCGACGAACGCGCGCGCGTCGAAGCCGGCCGCGACAAGCGGACGGACGCCAAGACCGCGCTGGTCGTCCCGAACGAGATCCGTCAAATCCGCCACTCCAACGGCGACATGCCGAAACGGCCCGATGAGGGCAGGAATGTCCGCGGGCGCAATGCGGACGTTCGCGACCGCGCCATCGAACGCGGCGGCGAGGCAGTCGATAGGCGGGCCCCGCGCGGCGATCAGCGGCGCGGCGACGTGGTTCGCACGCCCGATATCGACCGGACCGAAACCACGGACAAGCGTGACATCCGTGACGCGCAGAAGAACGAGAAACGGATCGACCAGGCCGATCGCCGCGACGCGCGCCGCTCGCGGATGCCGGTCACGACCACCGACACAAACCGCAACGAGAGGGACAATCGCGAACAGCTCGATATCCGCGCCCGCGATCGGAGAACCGAAACGCAGGACCTGAACAAGCGCGATGAGTCGGCCAATGAACGGATCGACATCAAGCCGATGCGGAGCCCCAAGCCGGTCGGCGACCTCGAGTCGGGGCGCACCGTGCGCGGCCGCGATCGCGATTCGGGCAAGTCCTCGGACGTCCCCGACTTCAAGCCGACGCGCAACAGCAAGGCCGAAAAGGAAAGACGCGACGAGGCGGCGAAGTCGATCGACACCGGCAGGACGAGCCGCTCCAGCGACCGCTCATCCACGGTCCGTTCCGGCTCGCGCAACGACAGCCCGGGCATCAGCGACCGCGGCCTGTCGAGCCGCCGCGACGACACCCCGCGTGTCAGCACCGATCGCAGCGCCTCGGATCGCGGCGTGAATCCGCCGCGCTCGGAATCGCGCCGCGACGACACGCCGCGCGTGAGCAGCGATCGCGGTTCGTCCGATCGCGGCTCCTCGAGCCGCTCCGAAGCCCCGAAGGTCGAGTCGAGGCCGCAACAGCGTGACGACTCGAGCAGCAAGCATTCGGATTCTTCGCGTTCTTCGAGCTCATCCAGCTCCTCCAGCTCGTCCGACAAGAAGGATCGCGACGACGATCGCGGCAGCAGCCGCGGCCGCCGCTAAAATCGTTGACTGCTGAACGCCTGACAAATGGCCGGCCCCAAAGGCCGGCCATTTTTTATTCAAGAGGGTTTTTCATCCCATGGGTCTTGTGGGTCCCTATAGGTTTTTGGGTTAAGCCTAATCGAGCGGGCGGCGGCCTTCGAGGGCGAGCTTGAGCGTTCCGGCGTCGGCGTAGTCGAGGTGGCCGCCGAGCGGGACGCCTTGCGCGATGCGGGTGATCTTTACGCCAAGGGCGGCGAGGCGGTGCGCGAGGTAGATCGCCGTCGCGTCGCCATCGACGCTCGGGTTGGTCGCGAGGATGACTTCTTTGATCTGCTCGGACGCGATGCGGTTTTCGAGCGCGGCGATGCTGAGGTCGTCGGCGGTGACGCCGGCCAGCGGCGAGAGCGTGCCGCCCAGGACGTGATAGCGGCCGCGATAGGCCTCGGCCTGCTCGAACGCCCACAGGTCGCTCGGCTTTTCGACCACGCACAGCTGGCCGGTCGCGCGGCGCTCGTCGGCGCAGATCGAGCAGAGCTCGGCGTCGGTGAAATTGCCGCAAACCTTGCAGGCGTGGACTTCGTGGCGCAGTTGCTCGATCGCGCGCGCGAGGGCGAGCGCGTCTTCGGCGGGCGCTTCGAGCAGGTGCAGCGCGAGGCGCTCGGCGGCGCGCCGGCCGACGCCCGGCAAACGGCGAAGTTCGTGGAGAACGATTTCGAGGGCACTGGGGAGACGGACCATAATGGAGAAATTGAACCACAAAGGCGCAAAGACACGAAGCGAAAACTGGGCAAACTGAAGTTTGAACTCCTGGCGGAAATTCCGGCCTCACACGGACGCGTGAAACAAAATTCATTTTTGCCAAACCTATTCGCGGCGCTTTCGTTCATCTTGATGCGGGCGTGCGGGCGCGCGGATTTATTTCCCGAATCGGTGTTGACAATTCCGGAGCGCCCGATTATTTAGTGGATGCCTTTTGCCTTGCGCCCGGAAGTGAGGGCTTGCGCGACAACCATGAATCTTACCCTTGACGACGTCGTCCGACTGTTCGGAGTATCCGAGAAAACCATCCAGCGCTGGATCAAGGCGGGAGGACTGCCCGCCTGCAGGGTCAACCAGCAATACCGTTTCAACCGCAGCGACCTGATCGAGTGGGCCTCGGCCAACCAGATCAGCATGGCGCCCGTCGAGGACGAGCCGGCCGGCTCGAGCCTTGCCGACGCGCTCGAGGCCGGCGGCATCCACGTGCGCGTGCCGGGCCACGACAAGGCCTCGGTGCTGGCGGCGGTCGTCGAGCGCCTCGAGCTGCCGGAGCCGGTCGACCGCGCCGCGCTGCTCAGCATCCTGCTGACGCGCGAGGAGATGGGCTCGACGGCGATCGGCGACGGGATCGCGATCCCGCACCCGCGCAACCCGATCGTGCTCGGGGTGCCGAAGCCGCGCGTCAGCCTGTGCCTGCTCGCGCAGCCGATCGAATTCGGCGCGCTCGACGGGCGGCCGGTCAGCATCCTGTTCACGCTGATCAGCCCGACTGTTCCCGTGCACCTCGCCACGCTTTCGCGCCTGATGTTCGTGCTGCGCGACCAGCCGCTCAAGGAACTGCTGCGCAACCAGGCGCCAACCGCGGTCATTATGAATGAAGTTCGCCGCGTCGAAGCCTCGCTGAAATCCGAATCCGACCGCTAAAGGCCGCCAATGTCGCTGATCATCGCCGCAATTCTTGTCTTCGCCGCCGCCGGCCTGGCCGCGCTGCCGCTGCGGCGTTCGCCGAAGAACGCATCGCTCGTCGGCGCGTGCGGCGCGGTGATCGGGGCGGTGCTGGGGATCGGCGGCGCGTGCGGGATCCTGTTCAGCGGCGCCGCCGAACAGATCCGGCTCAACTGGGCCGTTCCGGGCGGCTCGTTTTACTGCGAGGCCGACGCGATTTCGGCGTTCTTCCTGCTGCCGGTTCTGGGACTCGTCGCGCTGGCGGCGGTGTATGGCGTCGGCTACCTGCACGGCCGCGAGCGCTCGCTGGCCGGCCACTGGTTCTTCTACAACGTGCTCGCCGCGAGCATGGCGCTCGTGATCATCGCGCGCAACGGCGTGCTGTTCATTTCGGCGTGGGAAGTCATGTCGGTCGCGTCGTTCTTCCTCGTCACGATAGACGACGAGCACGAGCGCGTGCGGCGCGCCGGGTGGACCTACCTCGTCGCGACGCACCTCGGCACCGCGTTTTTGTTCGTCATGTTCGTGATGCTCGGCAACGCGTCGGGCTCGATGGACTTCGACAAGTTCAGCGCGCCGGCGGGAACGGCGGGGATCCTGTTCGTGCTTGCGCTGATCGGTTTCGGCACGAAGGCGGGGCTTGTTCCGCTGCACGTGTGGCTGCCCGAGGCGCACCCCGCCGCGCCGAGCCACGTCTCGGCCGTGATGAGCGGCGTGATGATCAAGACCGGCATTTACGGGATCGTGCGCATGCTGGTGGTTCTTGGTGCGCCGGCTCCGTGGTGGGGCGGGGTGCTGGTCGCGATGGGGATCGCGTCGGGGATCCTCGGCGTGATGTTCGCGCTCGCGCAGCACGATTTGAAACGGCTGCTCGCCTACCACAGCGTCGAGAATATCGGCATTATCACGATGGGTCTGGGGCTTGGAGTATTGGGCAGGGCGACGAATTCGCCGGCGATCGCGGCGCTCGGTTTTGCCGGCGCGCTGCTGCACACGATCAACCACGCGGTCTTTAAGGGCCTGTTGTTTTTGGGCGCGGGAAGCGTGCAACACGCCGCGCACACTTTGGACATCGAGCGGCTCGGCGGGCTGATGAAGCGCATGCCGCTCACGGGGCTGACGTTCCTGATCGCGGCCGCGGCGATCTGCGGGCTGCCGCCGCTCAACGGCTTCGCGAGCGAGTTCCTCGTCTATATGTCGAGCCTGAGCGCGGTGTCGGGCTCGCACGCCGGGGCTGCGGTCGGCGCGATCGCGGCGCTGGCCCTGATCGGCGGGCTTGCGGCGGCGTGCTTCACGAAGGCGTTCGGCATCGTGTTCCTCGGCGAGCCGCGCACGGAATCGGGCGCGGGCGCGCACGACCCGAGCCTGTCGATGCGCGTGCCAATGGTCACGCTCGCGGCACTGTGCGTCGTGATCGGCGCGACGGCCCCGCTGATCGTGAGCGCGATGGCGCCCGTGCTCGAGCCGCTGTGCGGCACGCGCGCCGGTGTCGATGCGGCGCTGATCCAGACAACGATCTCCATGGCGTGGGTCGTGATCGGCGGGTTCATTCTCGTTGCCGTCGCGATCGCGCTTGCGCTGTATCGGCGGCGGCTGCTGCGCTCGCGCGAAGTCGGCGAGACCGGCACGTGGGACTGCGGCTACGCGCGACCGACCGCGCGCATGCAATACAGCGCGTCGTCGTTCGCGCAGCCGATCACCGATTTCTTCCAGTCGGTGCTGCGCACACGCAAGCACATCAACAGGCCGAAGGGGCTGTTCCCCGCGGGCGCGTCGCTCAAGACGCACACCGATGACACGTTCACCGAGGGCATCTGGCGGCCGATTTTCTGCGGGTTCGGGCGCATGTTCGCGCGGCTGCACTGGCTGCAGGCCGGCAGCGTCCACCTCTACATCCTTTACATCGCGATCACGCTCATCGTGTTGCTGATCTGGAAGCTGGCCTGATGCCGACGATCCTCGCGACTCTCATTCGTTTCATGCTGACGCTCGCGCTGGCGCCGCTGCTGCTCGGGGTGATCAACCGCACGAAGGCCGTGATGGCGGGGCGCAAAGGCCAGCCGATCCTGCAGCCGTATTACGATCTGGCGAAGCTGCTCGGCAAGGGCGCGGTCTATAGCCGCACGACGACGTGGGTGTTCCGGCTGGGGCCGGTCGGCACACTCGCGGCCGTGTTCGTCGCGTCGCTCATCGCGCCGTGGGGCGGCCTGGGCGCGCCGGTCTCGTTCGCCGGCGATTTCATCCTCATGGCCTACATGCTCGGCCTCGCGCGCTTTTTGACCGTGATCGCCGCGCTCGATACAGGTTCGGCTTTTGAAGGCATGGGGGCGAGCCGCGAGGTTTACTTCTCGGCGCTCGCCGAGCCGACGCTTCTCATTTCACTGATTGCCTTGGCGCGCCTCGGCGGGTCGATTTCGCTTTCGACCATTTACGCCGGGCTGACGCCGAACGTCTGGGCCGCCGCCGGTCCCGCGCTGCTGCTCATCGTTGCCGCTCTTCTCGTCGTTGTCCTCGCTGAAAACGCCCGCATTCCCGTCGATGATCCCACCACCCACCTGGAGCTCACTATGATCCATGAGGTCATGGTTCTGGACCACGGCGGCCCGGATTTCGCGATGATCGGCTACGGCGCCGCGCTCAAGCTATGGACGCTGCTGGCGCTGCTGGCGGGGCTGATCCTGCCGCACACCGGCCGCACTTTGATTGACGCGGGCGCGTTCCTTGGCGTGATGTTCGCGCTGGCGATCGTGATCGGGCTCATTGAATCGACGATGGCGCGGCTGCGGCTCGTGCGCGTGCCGCAAATGCTGCTGGGCGCGGGCGCGCTGGCCGTGCTCGCGATCCTGCTGGCGCTGAGGTGACCGCGATGACGAGCTGGATGGACATGATCCTCGTGCTGCTGATTCTTCCCGGGTTCGTGATGCTCGGCTCGAGCCGCTTGCAGGCGTGCCTCGGCGCGCTCGCGCTGCAGGGATTTTTGATGGGCGTGTTGCCGCTGGTCTCGGCGGAGTCGCCGATCACGGCGCGCCTTGCGCTGCTGGCCGCGGCGACCGTTGCGCTCAAGGGCGTGACGCTTCCGAAGTTGCTGGAGAAGGCGATGCGGCGCGCCGAAGTGCGCCACGAAGTCGAGCCGTTTATCGGGTTCGGGGCTTCGATATTGGTCGGGATCGCGGCGCTCGCGGGGTCGTTCTGGGTTTCGACGCGGCTGCCGCTGCCGGGCTCGACGGAGCCCTCGCTCGCCGTCGCGATCGCGCTGTTCAACATCTTCGTCGGCTTCACGCTGCTCGTGACGCGCAAGGTCGCGCTCAACCAAGTGGTCGGGTATCTCGTGCTCGAAAGCGGCATTTATATATTCGGCATGTCGCTCGCGCTGGAATTGCCGCTCATGGTCGAGCTCGGGATTTTGCTCGACGTGTTCGTCGCGGTGTTCGTGATGGGGATCATGATCTTCCACATCAGCAGGGCGTTTGATCATATCGATACGGACAGGTTATCGACGCTGAAGGAGTAGCTCAGGAGCCATGATCGAACCGGTAAACCGGTTCTTATGTTAATGCCATCCGACCGTGGGTAGGTTCGTCGAACAAGTTCTCCGAACCAACCCACGGCTTTGAGATCGAACCGCTTCGCGGTTCAAATACAGAAAACTCGATATGCTTTTAGCCATCATTCTCACTCCCTTCATCTCCGGCATCGCGGCGTTTTTGATTCGCGCCACGGGGGCGCGGCGCGCTTTGCTTGTGGGCGGGGCGCTCGTTCATTTCGCGCTCGTCGCGGCGGCGTGGGTCGTCCGGCCGGCGCCGGCGGTCGGCGGGTGGCTCGCGCTTGATGAAGCCGGACTGCTGTTCCTCTCGATCACGACGCTGCTGTTCACGGCCGCGGCGGTTTACGCGATTTCGTTCCTGAAGCGTTCCGAGCGCGGGCATTCACATTCATCACTCATCATTCATCATTCATCATTGAATGAAGAGGCCGATGATGAGCTGTTCACGAACGCGCCCGAGGCCGTGCTGATCGGCTGCCTGTTTTTCTTCCTCGGCACGATGTCGGTCGTGTGCGCGAGCCAGCATTTGGGGCTGCTGTGGGTCGCGGTCGAGGCGACGACGCTCGCCAGCGCGCCGCTGATTTATTTCCACCGCCATGCGCGCTCGCTCGAGGCGGCGTGGAAATACCTGCTCATCTGCTCGATCGGGATCGCACTGGCGCTGCTCGGAAACTTTTTGATCGCGGTCGCGACGCTCGGCACCGGCGGCCACGAAATGCCGCTGCACATGAACGCGCTGATTGCGAGCGCGAAATTGTTCAGCCAGCCGTGGCTCAAGGCCGCGTTCATCTTCCTGCTCGTCGGCTACGGCACGAAGATGGGGCTTGCGCCGCTGCACACGTGGCTGCCGGACGCACACAGCGAATCGCCGTCGATGGTGTCGGCGCTGCTGTCGGGCGCGCTGCTCAATTGCGCGTTCCTCGGCATCCTGCGCGCGCGCCAGATCCTGTGCGCCGCGGGGCTCGGCGAGTTCACGAACGGCCTGCTGATCGGGCTGGGGCTGCTTTCAATGGCGTTCGCGGCGGTATTCATCCTTGCGCAGGCCGATTATAAAAGGCTGCTCGCCTACTCGAGCGTCGAGCACATGGGCATCCTCGCGATCGGCGTCGGCGTGGGCGGGATCGGCACGTTCGGCGCGCTGTTCCATGCGGTCAATCACTCGCTGACGAAGGCGATGCTGTTCCTCGTCGCGGGCAACATCCTCGCGCTGTATCAGACGAAATCGGTGACGGCCGTGCGCGGGCTTTCGCGGCGGCTGCCGGTGACCGCGGCGCTGTGGCTGGCGGGATTCTTCGCGATCACGGGCGCGCCGCCGTTCGGGACGTTCACAAGCGAGCTGACGATTTTGCGCGGCGCGTTCGCGCAGGGGAATATGCTGGTGGGCATCGCGTATCTCGCGCTGCTCGGGCTGATCTTCGTCGCGATGGCGACGGTCGTGCTGAGGATGGCGCAGGGGACCTCGGAACACAACGAGAGTGCGCCCGAGCCGTGGCTGAGCATCGTGCCGCCGGCCGTCCTGGGCGCGCTCGTGCTGATGCTCGGCGTGTATCTTCCGAAAGCGCTCGCCGACGTGCTCAACGGCGCCGCGCGCCTGATCGGAGGCATGTGATGAACACCCCGATCCGCAACGCGCAGCCGTTCGATCCCGTGTCGGTCGCGAAACTCGACATCAACGATTTCCGCCGGCAGGTCGTTCAGGCCGTGCTGCGCGAAGGCCGGCTCGCGGCGTTTTTCGGTTTGCCGGCCAACGCCAACTCGATCCGCCTGTGGGCGGTCGTCGCCAACGACGAAACCGGCACGCTGTCGGTTTTTTCGAGCGAAGTCGGGCAGGCTTACGATGCGCTCACGCCGCAGTGCGCGCAGGCGCACTGGTTCGAGCGCGAGATCGCCGAGCAGTGGGACGTGACGCCGATCGGGCATCCGTGGCTCAAGCCGATCCGGTTCCACAAGCCGTATCGCAACGGCAAGTCCGACCCGGAGCCCGGCGTGACCGAGTATTTCCGCGTCGAGGGCGAGGAGATCCACGAGGTGGCGGTCGGCCCGGTGCACGCCGGCATCATCGAGCCCGGCCACTTCCGCTTCCAGTGCCACGGCGAGGAAGTGCTGCACCTGGAGATCGAGCTCGGCTACCAGCACCGCGGCATCGAGCGCGCGCTGGCGAATGGCGTGAACGCGCGCACGCTGCACATGATGGAGACCGCGGCCGGCGACACGACGGTCGGCCACGCGCTGGCGTACTGCCAGGCGATCGAAGCGCTGAGCGGCACGGGCGTTCCGGCGCGCGCCGACGCGCTGCGCGGCATCGCGCTCGAGCTCGAGCGCATGGCGAACCATGCGGGCGACCTGGGCGCGCTGGCGGGCGACGTCGGCTTCCTGCCGACCGCGTCGTTCTGCGGGCGGCTGCGCGGCA
>JAJFUE010000020.1 GCA_021372575.1 bacterium
GAGATGGTCATGCCGGGCGACAACATCGTCCTGGAAGGCAAGCTGATCACGCCGATCGCCATGGAAGAGGGCCTGCGCTTCGCGATCCGCGAAGGCGGCCGCACCGTCGGCGCCGGCGTCGTCGCCAAGATCATCGAGTAATTAGAGCTGGTATGAAGCCGGGGGCCACAGGGCCCCCGACGAACCTGAGGCGGATATAGGTCATGGTAACTCAGCAAAAGATCCGGATTAACCTGAAGGCGTTCGATCATCGCCTGCTCGATCAGTCGGTCGGCGAGATCGTCGAGACGGCCCGGCGCACGGGGGCCAGAATCGCGGGACCCATTCCGCTGCCGACACGCATCAGCAAATACACCGTGCTGCGCTCGCCGCACGTCGATAAGAAGTCACGCGAGCAGTTCGAGATGCGCCGCCACAAGCGCATGGTCGATATCCTGGAGCCGAATCAGAAGACGTTGGACGCATTGACGGAACTGGACTTGCCCGCTGGGGTGTACGTTGAAATCAAGCTGACTTGAGCGGCACAGCAGGGTCACGGCCGCGGCGGTAGAAGTCGTCGGCCAACCGGTCAGACGGCCCCGTTGGTCGCCGCCGGCAAGAGCCCCCGCCACGAGGAGCGCTCGGAATGATAGGGATACTGGGTAAAAAACTGGGCATGACGCGCATCTACGATGCGGCCGGATCGGTCATTCCGGTCACGGTCATTCAGGCTGGCCCCTGCCCGGTGCTGCAAATCAAGAATGTGGAGCGGGACGGCTACAACGCCCTGCAGCTCGGGTTCGACGAGATCCCCGAGCGCAAGGCCAACAAGCCGATGACCGGCCACTTCAAGCGGGCCGGGGCCACGCCCCAGCGCCTCGTGCGCGAGGTCCGCATCGACAGCCTTGACGGGTTTGCGCTCGGCCAGCAGCTCGACCTGTCGCTGTTTGCCATCGGCGAAAAAGTCGATGTCATCGGCGTCAGCAAGGGCCGCGGGTTCGCGGGCCCGATGAAGCGCCACCACTCGAGCCGCGGCCCCGAGACGCACGGCTCCATGTATCACCGCCGCGCGGGTTCCGTCGGCGCCAGCGCCGACCCGTCGCGCGTCCTTAAGGGCAAGCACATGGCCGGCCACATGGGCGCCGAGCAGGTCACCGCGCAGAACCTCGTCGTCGTGCGCATGGACCCCACCAACAACCTGCTCGTCGTGCGGGGTTCGGTCCCGGGCTGCAACAACGGCTACGTGATGATCCGCAAGAGCAAGCGCGCGAGCGCCGGCGCCAGGAAGTAGAGGGAGCAGCCATGGTAAGCATGACACTGCATAAAACCGATGGTGGTCAGGCCCCGCTCGAACTGAGCGATGCGGTCTTCGGCGCCGAGGCCAACGCCCACTGCGTGCGCGCCGCCGTGGCCCAGTACATGGCCAACCAGCGGCAGGGCACACACGCCACCAAGATGCGCGGGGCCGTCAGCGGCGGCGGCAAGAAGCCGTTCAAGCAGAAGGGCACCGGCCGCGCCCGCCAGGGTTCGACCCGCGCCCCGCAATACCGCCACGGCGCCATCATCTTTGGCCCGCAACCGCGCGATTATTCCTACCGCATCAACAAGAAGGTTCGGCAGCAGGCCTACCGCTCGATCCTGAGCGAACTGGCCGCGAGCGGCCGCCTGATCGCCGTCGAAGGGTTCGGCCTCGAGTCGCCCAAGACGAGCAAGATCGACCAGGCGCTGCGCGGGCTGGGCGTCGATGGCCCGACCCTGCTGGTCGTCGATCACGCCGACGACGTCCTGACGCTCTCGGTGCGCAACATCCCGTGGGTGACGATGATCAACGTCGAGAACCTGAACGTCTATGACCTGCTCGCCAACGACTGGATCGTGGCGACGGCCGGGGCGCTCAAGCGGGTCGAGGAGCAATACGCATGAGCAAGCATCCTTACCAGATCCTGATCGGGCCGCTCCTCACCGAGCGCGCCACGGCCGCCCAGGGGCTGACCGAGCCGAAGTACAGTTTCAAGGTGCGGGTCGATAGCAACAAGGTGGAAATTCGCAAGGCCATTGAGCGCGCCTTCAAGGTGAAGGTCGTCAAGGTCAACACGGTTTTGAACAAGGGCAAGGTCAAGCGTCTGCGGATGGGCCAGCCCGAGGGGAAGCGCCCCGACTGGAAAAAAGCGGTCGTGACGCTGGCCGAAGGCCAGACCATCAATCTGATCTAAGCGCGGGTACTTAAGCGATGGCGATCAAGAGCTATAAACCGGTCACTGCCAGCCGCCGCACCATGACGGTGGTCGATTACTCGGTGCTGACCAAAAAGCGGCCCGAGCGGTCGCTCACGGAGCGGCTTGGCGAGAAGAGCGGCCGCAACAACACCGGCCGCGTCTGCGTGCGCCGCCGTGGCGGCGGGCATACGCGCCTCTACCGCAACATCGATTTCAAGCGGCTCAAGGACGGCGTCCCGGCCAAGGTCGCGGCGATCGAATACGATCCCAACCGCACCAGCTTCATCGCCCTGCTGCATTACGCGGACGGCGAGAAGGCCTACATCGTCGCCCCCGAGGGCTTGGCGGTCGGCGCCAAGGTCGAGTCCGGCCCCAGCGCCGACATCGCCCCGGGCAACGTCCTGCCGCTCAAGAACATCCCGGTCGGCACGACGGTCTCGTGCATCGAGATGAAGCCGGGCAAGGGCGCCCAGATGGCGCGCTCGGCGGGCTCGTCGGTCCAGCTCATGGGCCGCGAGGGGAGGCGCGCGATCCTGCGCCTGCCGTCCTCCGAAGTGCGCGTCGTCGATGTCGATTGCCGGGCGATGATCGGGGCGGTCGGCAACACCGACCACTCCAACGTCAGCATCGGCAAGGCCGGCCGCTCGCGCTGGATGGGCCAGCGCCCGAAGGTGCGCGGCGTCGTCATGAACCCGGTCGATCACCCGCACGGCGGCGGCGAAGGCCGCACCAGCGGTGGCCGCCACCCGGTGACGCCCTGGGGCAAGCCGACCAAGGGCGCCAAGACCCGCCGGCCCAAGCTGGCCAGCGACCGCCAGATCATTCGCCGGCGCAAAAAGTAAGACCTGGAGCGAACGGAGCTAACACATGGCCCGCAGCCTGAAAAAGGGACCCTATTACGACCTGAAGCTGGCCGAGAAAATCCGCCAGCTCAATAACCGCAACGAGAAGCGGGTGATCCGCACGTGGGCGCGCGCCTCGATGGTGACCCCCGACATGATCGGCCACACCATCGCCGTCCACAACGGCAAGCAGTTCATGACCGTTTATGTCGATGAAAACATGATCGGCCACAAGCTTGGCGAATTCGCGCCGACGCGCACATTCCGCAGTCACGGTGGCAAGCAGGCCAAGGCCGCGACATTGAAGTAAGAGCGAGGGAGAATGAACCATGAGCCGAGCCCGAGCAGCGCGCCGTCCCGAACTGGGCGAATTCGTCGCCAGCGCCCGCGCCCGTTTCCAGCGGGTCTCGGCGCGCAAGGCGCGCCAGGGTGTCGATTTGATCCGCGGCCTCACGGTCGCCGAAGCCAATGTCCGCCTTCTGCACATGCACCGGCCGTCGGCCGGGACGATTGTGGAGAACGCGCTGAAGTCCGCGATCGCCAACGCCACGCTCAAGTATAAAGAGCGCCAGGATGAGAAGGTCGATGAGAAGGTCAACGAGCTTCTGGTCGGCGACATCCAGGTCGATGGCGGCCCGATCATCAAGCGTTTCCGCCCGCGGGCCATGGGCCGCGCGGCCTCGATCAAGAAGCGCACGGCGCACGTGACGGTCAAACTCTTCGAGCAGGTCTGATAACGATCCCTTCGGGGAATGGATGGAGAAGACACGGTGGGTCAGAAAATCAATCCGATCAGCGTCCGGCTGGGGATCACGCGTTCGTGGGATTCGCGCTGGTTCACGACACCGGCCAACTACGCCGCGTTCCTGCACGAGGACATCTTCCTGCGCGACTACATCAAGAAGCGCTTCCACCACGCCGGCGTGGCCAGCATCCTGATCGAGCGCGCGTCCAACCGCTGCAAGATCACCATCGCCACCGCGCGGCCGGGCATCATCATCGGCCCCAAGGGCAGCGAGATCGACTCGCTGCGGCGCGACCTCGAGCAGCGCACCGGCAAGACCGTGACGATCAATATCGAAGAAGTCAAGCGCACGGAACTCAGCGCGCAGCTGGTGGCCGAGAACGTCGCCAGCCAGCTTCAGCGCCGCATCGGCTTCCGCCGCGCCATGAAGAAGACGATGCGCAGCGTCATGGACGCCGGCGCGCTCGGCATCAAGATCGGTTGCTCGGGCCGCCTGGGCGGCGCCGAAATGTCGCGCTACGAGTGGTACCGCGAGGGCCGCGTGCCGCTGCACACGCTGCGCGCCGAGATCGACTTCGGCCTGGCCGAGGCGCGCACGAAGTTCGGTGCGATCGGGATCAAGGTTTGGATCTTCAAGGGCGAGGTGTTCGCCAAGCCCCAGGGACGCGCCAAGGCTGCGAAGGCCTGAGGCCTAACGGAGGTTAGTCGGACATGTTAGTCCCCAAGAGAGTAAAACACCGCAAAGTGCAGAAGGGCCGCCGGCGCGGCTTGGCCTGGCGCGGCAGCGCGCTGGCCTTCGGCGAGTTCGGCCTCAAGGCCCTCGATGACGCGTGGGTCACCAACCGCCAGATCGAGGCGGCCCGTATCGCCATCACGCGCCACGTCAAGCGCGGCGGCAAGCTGTGGATCAACATCTTCCCGGACAAGCCGTACACGAAGAAGCCCGCCGAGACCCGCATGGGCAAGGGCAAGGGCAACCCCGAAGGCTGGGTCGCCGTCGTCAAGCCGGGCCGCATCCTGTTCGAGATCGAAGGCGTGGACGAGCCGATGGCCCGCGAGGCCATGCGTCTGGCCGCCCACAAGCTTCCGATTAAGACCTCGTTTATCAAGCGCGTGGGCGACTGAGGGAGCAACCAATGAAAAAGCAGGCAGCCAATTACCGCAACATGAGCCCTGAGGAGCTCGAAGATCAGCTCGATCAGCTCCAGACCGAACTGTTCAACCTGCGGGTCAAGAACACGACCAAGGAGCTGCAGGACACGAGCCGCATCCGCGACACGCGGCGCTCGATCGCGCGCGTGCGCACGCTGCTCGGCGAGATGAAGAAAGCCCAGGGCGCGGCGTAAAAGGCCTTATCGGGATCCCATAAGTCCCATGAGCATGAGTTAAGAGGGCAATAATGGACGGCAAGACGACAGAACGCGGCAACGTCAAAGAGCGCACGGGCAAGGTCCTGAGCGCCCGCATGGACAAGACGATCGTGGTGGCGGTGGACCGGCTGGTCCAGCACCCGCTCTACGGCAAGACGGTCCGTCGCACCAAGAAGCTCTACGCCCACGACGAGCAGAACCGCTGCCACACGGGCGATGTGGTCAAGGTCATTGAAACCCGGCCGATGTCGAAGCTCAAACGGTGGCGCCTGAGCGCCATCCTTGAGCGCGCCAAGTAAGTGGGAGTGGCACAGCGATGATTCAGGAATACACCGAACTCGAAGTCGCGGACAACAGCGGGGCCAAGCGCCTGCGCGCGTTCAAGATCCTGGGCGGCTCCAAGCGCCACTACGGCTACATCGGCGACGTGATCGTCTGCTCGGTGCGCGAGGCGGCCCCGGACTCCAACGTCAAGAAGGGCCAGGTCGTCAAGGCGGTCGTCGTCCGGACGGTCAAGGAGATCGGCCGCGAGGACGGCTCCTACATCCGCTTCGACAACAACGCGGCCGTGCTGATCAACAACCAGAACGAGCCGGTCGGCACGCGCATCTTCGGGCCCGTCGGCCGCGAACTGCGCAAGGCCAACTTCATGAAGATCGTGTCGCTGGCCCCAGAGGTCATGTGAGAACTCGAAAAGGAACCGGCAGCCATGAGTCTGCGCATTAAGAAAAACGACATGGTGATGGTGATCTCGGGCAAGGACAAGGCCGCCACGGGGCGTGTCCTGTCGGTCCAGCCCAAGAAGGGGACCGCCATCGTCGAGGGCGTCAACATCATCAAGAAGCACCAGAAGGCGCGCAACCAGAATGAGCAGGGCGGCATCGTGGAGCGCGAAGCCCCGATCCTCCTGTCGAAGCTGATGCTTGCCGACAGCAAGGGCCGCGCCGCGCGCTTCGGCGTCCGCACGGACGCCCAGGGCGTCAAGCAGCGCGTCCTCAAACTCGAAGGCGAGAAAGACGTCATCGTCTAAGGGAATAACGGAAGATGGCCAAGAAAACTGACAAACCCGAAAAAGCCGAAGCCAAGGGCAAGGCCGCCGAAGCCGCGGCCCCGATGCCGCCCGATTACCGGCCGCGCCTCTATACGGATTATCTGGGCAAGTACCGCGCCGAGCTCAAGGCCGAGATGGCGCTGGGCAACGTGATGCAGGTGCCGCGCCTCGAGAAGATCGTCTTGAACATGGGCGTCGGCGAGGGCGCGCGCGACGAGAAGATCATCGTGATGGCCGAAGAGGACCTCGCCAAGATCGCCGGCCAGAAACCGCGCCGCAACAAGTCGCGCATCGCGGTGGCCAACTTCAAGCTGCGCAAGGGCATGCCGGTCGGCTCGACCGTCACGCTGCGCGGGTGGCGCATGTATGAATTCCTCGAGCGCCTGATCAACGTCGCGATCCCGCGCATCCGCGACTTCCGCGGCCTGCCGCCGCGCTCGTTCGACGGCCACGGCAACTACAGCTTCGGCATCCGCGAACACATCATTTTCACGGAGATCGAGGCCGACAGCCGGCCGCAGACGTTCGGCATGGACGTGACGTTCGTGACCAGCGCCACCGGCGACGACGGGTGCCGCCGCCTGCTGCGCAAATTCGGGATGCCTCTGCGCGAGAGCTGAGGTAGGATATTGTTTCTGAGTGCCCGCCACCGGGCGAGTTGAGACAAGGAGTGCCTTCATGGCCAGGACCTGCATGATCGCGAAGTCGAAGCAAAAGCCGAAGTACGCAGTTCGGCAGCATAACCGCTGCCAGGTCTGCGGCCGGTCGCGCGCCTACATGCGGCAGTTCAAAATGTGCCGCCTGTGCTTCCGTAAATACGCCAGCTGGGGCCAGATCCCCGGCGTCACCAAATCGAGCTGGTAATACCGAGGGAGATAACATGGCCGTCGTCAGTGACCCTATCGCCGACATGCTGACGCGCGTGCGCAACGCCGTGCGGGCAAAGCAGGACAGCGTTCGGATGCCAGCCAGCAAGATGAAAATCGCGCTGGCCAAGATCCTGCGCGAAGAAGGCTACATCAAGTACTTCAAGGTCGTCCGCGCGGGCAGCGTCAAGCGCAACCCCAAGGCCGGCGACAAGAAGGACGCCAAGCCGCTGTCGCACAACCTGTTGATCGTTTATCTGAAGTACGGCCCCGGCGGCGAGTCGATCCTCACCGGCCTGCGCCGCCTGTCGCGCCCCGGCCTGCGCCGCTACGTCGGCAGCGACTCGATCCCGCGCATCATGGGCGGCCTCGGCATCACGATCGTCTCGACCAGCCACGGCGTCATGACCGGCCGCGAAGCGCGCAAGCAGGGCTTGGGCGGCGAGGTCATCTGCAGCATCTGGTAAGCCCCAAGGAGTGAGCACGTGTCACGCATCGGAAAAAACCCAATCGCGATCGCCAAGGGCGTTCAGGTCACTCTGGCCGGCTCGGCCGTCTCCATGAAGGGGCCCAAGGGGAGCGCTTCGCTCGACTGCCGCGACCATGTCAAGGTCAGTCAGGTCGAGAGCCATCTCGAAGTGGCGCGCCACAGCGACGACCGTCAGGACCGGGCCTACCACGGCCTCTACCAGCGGCTGATCGCGTCAATGATGAAGGGCGTCACCGAGGGCTTCACCAAAGAGCTCCAGCTGGTTGGCGTCGGTTACCGCGCGTCCATGGACGGCAAGACGCTCGTCATGACGCTCGGCTACAGCCACGAGGTGCGCTTCGCCCCGCCGGAGGGGATCACGCTGGCGAGCCCGGCTCAGGACCGGATCGTCGTCAGCGGAAGCGACAAGCAACTGGTCGGCCAAATCGCCGCCAATATCCGTTCGCTGCGCGGCCCCGAGCCGTACAAGGGCAAGGGCATCCGGTATGTGAACGAGCATATCCGGCGCAAGGTCGGCAAGACTCGCGCCTAATTGTGATAAGTCGGAGAGACGACGATGGCATTGACCAAGAGAGAGGGACTTGAACGGCGTCACCAGCGGGTGCGGCGGAAGATCGCCGGCACGGCCGCACGGCCCCGCCTGTGCATCCATAAGAGCCTGCGCCACCTGTATGCCCAGGTGGTCGATGACGACGCCGGCCGCACGCTGTGCTTTGCCACGACCAACAAGAAGGCCGTCCGGGGCGAGGTCAAGCACTGCGCCAACATCGCCTGGGCCAAGAAGCTTGGCGCCGAGGTTGGCCAGCTGGCCAGGACCGCCGGCATCGAGACGGTCGTGTTCGACCGTGGCGGCTACCGCTACCACGGCGTGATCAAGGCCTTCGGCGACGCGGCGCGCGAAGCGGGTCTCAAATTCTGAGCAACGATCAAACGAGGATGACCATGGCAGAGCAGAGAAATAAACCCGGCGAGAGCACCGAACGGGAGCCCAGGTCGGTCGGCAAGGCCGAGCCCGGCAAGCACGGCGAGCTGCGCGAGGAGCTTCTGGCTCTGAACCGCTGCGCCAAGGTCGTCAAGGGCGGACGCCGTTTCAGCTTCTCGGCCCTCATGGCCATCGGCGACGGCGAGGGCCACGTCGGCCTCGGCTTCGGCAAGGCCAACGAGGTCCCCGAGGCCATCAGCAAGGCCACCGAGCATGCCAAGAAGCACCTCGCGGCGGTCCCGCTCATGGGCCGCACGGTGCCGCACGAGATCGTCGGCCGCTTCCTCACGGCGCGCGTCATGCTCAAGCCTGCGGCCCCCGGCACCGGCTTGATCGCCAACGCCACCGTGCGCAAGGTCCTCGAGCTCGCCGGCGTCGGCGACATCCTGGCCAAGAGCCTGGGGTCGGACAACGTCATGAACGTCGCCAAGGCCACCATGGACGGCCTCGTTCAGCTGCGCCGCCCCGAGCAGGTCGCGCGCCTGCGCGGCAAGAAGATGGAAGATCTGATCGGCAAGCGCGCCGCAACGTCCTACACCGAGACGATGAAGAAGTACTTCGGCGACCTGGCGATCGAGGAGAAGCCGGCCGAGCCGGCCGAGGCGGCCCCCGAGGCCCCCGCCGAGGGCGAAGAGATGACTCAGCCCGAAGAACAGGCGTAACCCCAGCACGAGCAAATTGGGATAGCATTCAATGGCAAAGAAACTTAAAATCACTTGGGTTCGCAGCGGCATCGCCGCCCAGCAGCCCCATCGTCGCACGATCCGGGCGCTCGGCTTTCACCGCCTCCATGAGACGCTCGTCAAGGACGATAACGAGGCGATCCGCGGCATGATCAAGGCTGTCGATTTCATGCTGCGCGTCGAGGAGGTCGAGGCCTGATGCTTAAGCTTCACGAATTAGTGTGCGATCCCGGTCGCCAGCAGCCGACCAAGCGCCGCGGACGCGGCGAGGGCTCCGGCCTCGGCAAGAGCGCCGGCCACGGCAACAAGGGCAAGCAGGCCCGCTCCGGCTCCGGCAAGGGCCCCAACTTCGAAGGCGGCCAGATGCCCCTCATGCGCCGGCTGCCCAAGTACGGCTTTACCAACAAGCGGTTCCGCGCCAAGCGCGCCGAAGTCAGCTTGGGCCAGCTCGAGGCAAAGTTCGAGGCGGGCGCCACGGTTGATATGGATGCCATGCGCGCGGCGGGTCTCATCGCCAAGCAGACCGAGCGCGTTCGCGTCCTGGTCGGTGGAAGTTTCAGCAAAACCCTTAACGTCAAGGCAAGCGGCTTCAGCGCCGGCGCACGGGCAGCCATCGAGGCCGCCGGCGGCCGCTGCGAGACCGAGTCATGATAGCAGCCCTTCTTAACATATTCAAAGTCCCCGAGCTGCGGCGCAAGGTGTTCATCACCCTGGCGCTGCTGCTTGTGTACCGCATCGGCGCACACGTCCCGTCGCCGTTCATCGATCCCGCCGCGGCGAGCGAAAAGCTCGGCGGCGCGGCCGCCGGCATGTTCGGCATCGTTGATATGTTCAGCGGCGGCGCGTTCAGCCAGATGACCCTCTTCGCCCTGGGCATCATGCCCTACATCTCGGCGTCGATCGTGATCCAGTTGCTGGCCGCCGTGTGGCCGCGCCTGGAGAAGATCTCCAAGGAGGGCGAGGCCGGCCGCAAGAAGATCACGCAGTACACCCGCTACGGCACCGTCGGCCTGGCGTTCTTCCAGGGCGTCGGCATCGGCGTGTGGCTGCTCGACCTCGGCATCAGCCGTATCCCGCAGAACCCCACGACATTCCTCATCATCACCGCCATGACGATGTGCACGGGCACGTGCTTCATCATGTGGCTCGGCGAGAAGATCACCCAGCACGGCATCGGCACCGGCATCTCGCTCATCATCGCCGTCGGCATCATCGCGCGCTACCCGCTCGACTTCCGGCTGGCATGGCTGGCGATCAAGGCCGACACGATGTCGCCGATGGGCCTCATCATGCTGCTCGCGTTGACGATCATCGTCAGCGCGCTGATCATCATCAACCAGCAGGCCAGCCGCCGCGTCCCGATCCAGCACGCGCAGCGGATGGTCGGCCACAAGATCATGCGCGGCGGCAACACCTACATCCCGCTCAAGCTCAATACGGCCGGCGTCATCCCGGTCATCTTCGCCTCGGCCATCCTGTCCTTCCCGTCGATGATCCTGCCCTACCTGGGCGCGGATCGCGCGACGGGCCTGGGCGCCGGGATCATCGACTGGATGAGCCGCGCCTCCCAGCATAACCTCTACGACGCCGTCGGAATCACGTCGGGCGGCATCTTCGCCCTGTTCAAGATCCTCAACGTCTATACGATCAGCTACATCATCCTCACGGCGGCGTTCTGCTTCTTCTACACGGCCATCACCCTGAACCCGGTCGATCTGGCCGACAACCTGAAGAAGTCCAACGCGTTCATCCCGGGGATCAAGCCCGGCAAGCACACCGCCGACTACATCGACCACATCCTCATGCGGATCACGGTCGTCGGCGCGGCGATCCTCATCGTCATCGCGCTCGTCCCGGAAGTCCTCGCGGTCAGCTACGGCTTCAACTGGCAGGTCGCACAGGTCTCCGGCGGCACCGGCCTGATCATCGTCGTGGGCGTGTTCCTCGACACGATGAAGCAGATCGAGTCGCAGTTGATGATGCGCCACTATGAAGGCTTCAAGTTCGCCGGCGCCGGCCTCGGCGGGCGCCGCCCGACGATCCGGACGCGCCGTCCGGTCCGCGGCGGAAGCTGAGAAGATTGCTCCGGTTCGGCTCGCCATCTGCCGGTAGTTCGTTTTCGATTACGATTACGAGCACAAGCACGAGCACGAACTGATAACCCAACGAATTGGTCAGCAAGATGTCAACCGCAGCAAAAGCCGCCGTCGTGGCCCTGTTCGGCCCGCCCGGATCGGGCAAGGGCACGCAGGCTGAGCGCATTGTCGAAGAATTCGGCACGACCCACCTCGCCCCGGGCAACATGCTCCGCGACGAGATCAAGCGCGGCACCGACCTCGGCAAGGCCGCCGAGTCGATCATGAAGGCCGGCAAGCTCGTCACCGACGACGTGATCAACCCCATGGTCACCCGCCGCATCGGCGAGGAACTCAAGGCCGGCCGCGCCGTCCTGCTCGACGGCTACCCGCGGACGATCCCGCAGCTCGAATACATGGAGCAATACCTGGCCTCGATCGGCGCGCAGGTCTCGGTCGTGTTCCGGCTCGAGATCGCCATCGAGGCGCTGCTGTCGCGCCTGCTGGGCCGCCTCACGTGCCCCAAGTGCGGCGCGATCTACCATGAGAAAACGAAGCCGCCGGTCAAGCCGGGTGTCTGCGACGCGTGCGGCGCGGGACTCGTCAAGCGCCAGGATGACAACGAGCAGTCGGTCCGCCAGCGGATGGACGCCTACCGCCAGCAGACCCAGCCGATCCTCGACCGGTTCGAGGCCGAGGGCAAGGCGGTCCTGGTCGAGGCGGACCGGGATCCCGTAACGGTCTATGCCGACATCAGCCGGCGTTTGCGTCAGTAGGCACAGCGATGGACTCCAACAGGATAGTGCTCAAATCGGCCGATGAGATTGAGCGGATGCGCCGGTCGGGGGCTGTGCTGGCCGAGGTGATGGAACTGATTGTGGCCCATGTGGCCCCCGGGGTCAGGACGATCGAGCTCGACGCCATCGCGCGGCGCGAACTCGAGCGGCGCGGCGCCAAGGCCGCCTTCCTGGGCATGTATGGCTTTCCGGCCGCCCTGTGCGTGTCGGTCAACGAGCAGATTGTCCACGGCTTCCCCAGCCAGCGCGAGCTGGTCGCCGGCGACATCGTCAGCCTCGACTGCGGTGCGCTGATTGACGACTTTTATTCCGATATGGCCCGCACGGTGCCCGTGGGCAAAGTCGATGCCACATCGGAGAAGCTGATCGACGTGACGCGGCGGGCCCTGGCCGCCGGCACCGAGCAACTCAAGCCGGGCCTCAGGCTCGGCGACACCGGCGCCGCGATCCAGCAGCTCGTTGAGGACGAGGGTTTTTCGGTCGTGCGTGACTACACCGGTCACGGCATTGGCCGGCACCTCCACGAGGAGCCCAAGGTCCTCAATTACGGCCGGGCGGGCCGCGGCACGCGCTGGCAGGCGGGCATGGTGGTCTGCGTGGAACCGATGGTCAACGTCGGGACCGAAAAAACGCGAACGTTGGGGGACAAATGGACGGTGGTGACGGCCGACGGCAAGCGCTCCGCCCATATGGAAGATACGATCGCGATCACGGCCGCCGGGCCGCTCGTGTTGACAAAGTGCTGAGTGCTGAGTCCTGAGTCCTGAGTAAATCGGGGCATTCGGGACCAACGACTCGGAATCGGAAATCTCGGGATTGAGCTGTTGTGCTGGGTTGGAAAAACTCAGGACTCAGCACCCAGGACTCAAGACTCAAAAAAGGGCTTGATTCCTTTCGCGGGATTCCTTAAGATCATCGTTTTGCGCCATCCTGCGCCCACGTCGAACCATGGGCAACGGGGCCAGGAAAACGGGGTAAGAAGTTTGGCCAAAGAAGAAGCCATCGAGATTAGCGGGACCGTCATCGAGCCCCTGCCCAACGCGATGTTTCGCGTGGAGCTGGAGAACGGCCTGAAAGTCCTCGCGCACATCTCGGGCAAGATGCGGATGAACTTCATCCGGATCCTGCCGGGCGACAAGGTCCAGGTGGAGCTTTCGCCCTACGATCTGACTCGCGGCCGTATCACGTATCGCTTCAAGTGACTTTTTCGGAGTGAAGGCACATGAAAGTTCGCGCATCCGTTAAACCGATCTGTAATAAATGCAAGATCATCCGCCGCAAGGGACAGGTGCGGATCATCTGCGAAAACCCCAAACACAAGCAGCGCCAGGGCTAGGCGTGCACTGAATCGGGAGGTTTGGAACCTTGGCTCGTATTGCCGGCATCGACATCCCACGCGACAAACGCGTTGAAATCAGTTTGCGCTATATCTACGGGATCGGCCCGACCATGTCGCGGAAGATCCTCACCCAGGCGCAGATTAATCTGGACACGCGCGTTCGCGACCTGACCGAAGACGAGGTCAGCCGCATCAACACGCTCATCCAGAACAGCGACCTCAAGGTCGAGGGCGACCTGCGCCGCGAAGTCCAGCAGAACATCAAGCGCCTGATGGACATCGGCTGCTACCGGGGGCTGCGCCACATCCGCGGGCTGCCCGTCCGCGGCCAGCGCACGCGCACCAATGCCCGCACCCGCAAGGGTCCGGCCAAGACCGTCGCCGGCAAGAAGAAGGCCCCGTCCAAGGGCTAAGGCGTTTCACCCCACTGAATCTCATTCATGCGCTGAGCAGGCAGGATAGTGATGGCAAAAAAGGAAACCAAGAAGGAAACCGCCAAGGCGGGGCGCACCCGTAAAAAGGTCAAGAAGCACGTCACCACGGGCGTGGTTCATGTCCAGGCAACCTTCAACAACACGATCGTGACGATCACCGACCCGGCCGGCAACACGCTGGCTTGGGCGTCGGCCGGCTCCAGCGGCTTCAAGGGCTCCCGCAAGAGCACTCCGTTCGCCGCCCAGCTTGCCGCCGACAACGCCGCCCGCCGCGCCATGGACCATGGCCTGCGCGTCGTGGATATCCTGGTCAACGGCCCCGGTTCGGGCCGCGAAGCCGCGATCCGTTCGCTTCAGGCGGCGGGCCTCGACATCCGCACGATCCGCGACGTTACGCCGCTGCCTCACAACGGCTGCCGCCCTCCCAAGCGGCGCCGCGTCTGAGTCAATCGCGTTTGTGTCGAGTGGGGTTTTTCCAGTTCCAGGTGACGTCATCAGGAGACATGTATGAATTTTAAATCGATGATCAAGCCGCGACATCTTCAGTTCGATGCCGAGCAGCTTACCTCCACCTTCGGCCGTTTCGTGGCCGAGCCGTTCGAACGCGGCTTCGGGGTGACCGTCGGCAACTCGTTGCGGCGCATCCTGCTGTCATCGATCCCCGGGGCGGCCATCGTTTCCATTCGCGTCGAGGGCATCGAGCATGAATTCATGCACAAGGACGGCGTCCAGGAAGACATTTCCGACATCGTCCTGAATCTCAAGGCGCTGAACATCAAAATGTCGCCGACCATCCCGGCGATGACGGTTTATCTCGAGGCAACCGGCCCCGGCGAGGTCAAGGCCAGCCAGATCGAGTTGCCCGAGGGCGTCGAGATCCTTAATTCCGGCCAGGTCATCGCGCACCTGGCCGAGGATACCGTCCTGCAGATGGAAATCAACCTCGCGACCGGCCGCGGCTACGTCCCGGCCTCCGAGTTCAAGAAGGACCCCGACGACATCGGCCTCATCGCCATCGACGCGGTGTTCTCGCCGATCCACAACGTCAAATATCAGGTCGAGGCCGCACGCGTCGGCCAGCAGACCGACTTCGACCGCCTGATCCTCGAAGTCACGACCGACGGGACCGTCGCCCCCGAGGACGCCGTCTCCACCGCGGCCCAGATCCTCAAGCAGCACATGGACATCTTCGTCCGCCCCGGCGAGGAGATCGAGCCGGCGCCGGCCGTCGCCGAAGAGGCCGAGGCCGTCGCGCCGACGTCCGACATCGAGGAGAAACTCGACAAGTCGATCGAGGAACTCGAGCTGTCCGTCCGCTCCTACAACTGCCTCGAGGCGGCCGGCATCAAGACCATCCGCGACCTGGTCGTCAAGGGCGAGAGCGAAATGCTCAAGTACCGCAACTTCGGCCGCAAGTCGCTGACCGAGATCAAGAATATCCTGAAAGAGATGGGCCTCGGCTTCAACATGAAGCTCGACGAAACCGGCATGCCCATCATGTCCGGCGAAGAGAAAGAGTAGTTCGTAGTCCCGCCTTCAGGCGGAATTTTGTCCCTGAGCAATCCCTTGGCGAGTAGGAACGATGCGACACCGCAAACACTGCAGCAAACTGAACCGCACCAGCGAACACCGCCTGGCGCTGATGCGTAACCTGAGCGCCGCGCTGATCGAGCACGAGCGCATCCATACGACGCAGGTCAAGGCCGTCCAGCTGCGGCCGTTCGTCGAGACCTTGGTGACCATCGCGCGGCGCGGCACGCTGGCCGACAAGCGGCTTGCGCTCTCCCGCCTGCCGCAGCGCGACGCCGTCACCAAGCTGTTCGACGTCATCGCCCCGCGCGTCGGCGAGCGCAACGGCGGTTACCTGCGCATTGTCAAGGACGTCCGCCGCATGGGCGACGGCGCCCCGATGGCCTACATCGAGTTCGTCGATCAGGCGCCCGAAGGCGCCGAGCCGCCGAAGAAGAAGACGCTCAAGCAGCGCCTGCACGAGCGCCGCAAGGAAGTCGCCAAGATGCGCAAGGAAGCCGGCGCATAAGTCAGCCCGATGATCCGACGGATCCGACCGATCCGACCGATCACAACGCTATTTGATCACCGAGAGGAATAGACCGTGGCTCGTTATACCGGACCCGTTGACCGCCTGAGCCGCCGCGAGGGGCGCGACCTGCACCTCAAGGGCGAGCGCTATTTCAAGGGTAAATCGCCGATCCAGCGCCGGCCGTTCCCGCCCGGAGCCCACATGCAGACCCGCACCAAGCTCTCGACGTTCGGCCAGCAGCTGCGCGAGAAGCAGTCGCTCAAGCGCATGTACGGCGTCCTTGAGGCGCAGTTCCACCGTTATTTCGAGCAGGCCAGCCGTTACCGCGGCGTGACCGGCACGATCCTCCTTCAGATTCTCGAGTCGCGGCTCGACAATCTGGTCTATCGCGCCGGCTTTGCCTCGACGCGCACCCAGGCCCGCCAGCTCGTCGCGCACGGCCACGTCAAGGTCGATGGCGAGAAGTGCGACCGCCCGTCGGCGCAGATCAAGCCCGGCCAGGTTATCACGCTCAAGGAAAAGGCCCGTCAGACGAAGCCGGTCCTCGAGTCGCTCGAGCTGATCGAAAAGCGCGGCGGCCGCAAGCCGTGGGTCAGCTACGACGTGGACAAGTCGGCGGCGACGTTCGTCACCCTGCCGGCCCGCGAGGAACTCGACGACGTCGAAGTCAAGGAACAGATGGTCGTCGAACTTTACTCGCGTTAATTCGATTCACCCATTCAACAAAAGGCGCGGCTTCGGCCGCGCCTTTTGCGTGTACGGAATCCTGTCCGTCCTTTTCGTGTTCGTGCTCGTGCTCGTAATCGTAATTGTAATCGTAATTGTAATCGATATCCTGTCGCCGACCATGCCCTCGTTCACCTTCGGGTTGCCGCATCCTTTTCATTTGCATTTGTTCGGCCTTCAATTTTAATCTTCCGTCTATACTCGCTGTCGTTTGGAGCAAGAAACATGAACGCTTTGGGCCATCAGGGCCGGCTTTGGCGCAGGGGTCTGGTTATCATCATTTCCCTCATGCTCGGATTTGGCCTGAGCGGATGGGCCTCGGGTGTTGCCAGCTCCACGTTCAGGATCGTGCTGGACGCCGTCGGCTGCGGCGGAGGCTCCTCGAGTTCCGCCCATTACCTCCAGATGGACAGCGCCGTCGGCCAGGATTCCCCGGCCGGCCTCGCCGCCAGCGCTTCATATTCCGATAATTCCGGCGCCGTCCAGGCGTGGCCCGTCATTCGAAATGCAGTCGATGAATGGAGCAGATACTGATGTTTGTTCGCAGTTCGATTGCGCTTTCCCTTTTCATCTCGCTCGCAGCCACCGCTTTCGCCGGCCCTGGCATGATCCAGTATCAGGGCCGCCTCACCGATTCGGCCGGCAACCCGATCACCACGGCCGTCAACGTGACGTTCACGTTCTGGAGCGCGGCCACCGGCGGCAGCCAGCTCGGCGGGTTCAGCGACACCGATTCCGTGACGCCCAACTCGCAGGGCCTTTACTCGACGATGATCGGCGACGATCCGGGCACGAAGATCCCGGACGCGGTCTTCACCAGCCCGCAGGTCTGGCTCGACATTCAGGTCGGCTCCGAGCACCTCTCCCCGCGCAAGCAGATGGTCGCCACCGGCTACGCGTTCCAAAGCAACTGGGCCACGACCGCCACCGCGTCGCTGGACACCCTGGCGTCGGTTACGGGCCGCGGCTCATCGACAACGAAGGAACTGACGCTGAGTGGCGGCGTGAAAACGGCCAAGATTTCGCCTCTCAGCGCCGGCGGCAGCGTGCAGGTGGAAAACGTCTATATGGTCGGCGGCGGCATCGCGCTGCCGGTCATCGCGCCGCCCGCATCGCCCGCCAACAAAATCTATTTCACCAGCGGGACGCTTTACTGGAACGGCACGCGCGTCATGCTCGCCAAGGGCGAGAATTACATGGTCGTGTATGCGACTTCGGACCCGGCAGCCAACGGCAGGAACCTGATCTCCACATACGCCTGTGCCAAGGCGCTTCGCCCGCATGGGAACGATCTGACGACGACCAATCGCGCCGTCGTTGTGGTTCCGCCGGGCCGGTATCAGCTCGATCAAAACAAATTTGTCCTCGATGCCGAGTATG
The DNA here is from genome assembly GCA_021372575.1 of bacterium. Lineage (GTDB taxonomy): Bacteria > Sumerlaeota > Sumerlaeia > MVZB01 > MVZB01 > JAJFUE01. Next base: position 18,017 of record JAJFUE010000020.1, read on the forward strand.
TTGACCTGGTCGGGCTCACGACCGACCGCCAGAGCCAGTTCATTTATGGAAACCTGGATGCTTCTTCTGCGGTGCTGGTCCGCCAGGCCGCGGACGACATCCGTATCGAGAACCTGTTCCTCGATGCCTCGTGCCCAACCGAGCAGATCATCCCGCCGGCCGCGTATGACGCCGATGCGAGCACGACGCACACCATCATCCGCAATTGCGAATTCTCCGGCCGGGGCAAGGCGTTTTCGATGTCGATCGGCGCCAGCAGCGCCGGCTATTATGAGAACGTCAAGGCCGGCCGCGGTTCATTCGGATACACTACGAATGCCGCCGGGACCTACATCAATTGCGAGGCGGAATTGTTCAGTTTCGGCTCCCTGGGCGCTGCCAGCGGATCCTTTACCAACTGCAAGGCCGGCCATTATTCGTTCGGCTATAAAAGCCCGGCCTCCGGGACCTTTAACCGCTGCACCGCCGGCAATTACAGCTTCGGTCATATGAACACCGCCGCCGGCACGTTCACCGATTGCATCGGCGCCTATGGCGCCTTTGCCTATCAGGGCACCGCCAGCGGCAAATTCTTCCGCTGCGAGGGCGGGGGAAAATCGTTCGCCGCCGAAGGGACGGCCAGCGGAACGTTCGAGCATTGCACAGGCTCGCAATACGCGTTCGGGTATAAGGGAACGGCCAACGGCACGTTCACCCGCTGCAAGGCCGAGGCCAATGGATTCGGCTACCTCGGGACCGCCGGCGGCACGTTCACCGATTGCGCCGGCGGCGATTGGTCTTTCGGCAGTATCGGCACGGCCGGCGGCAAGTTCGTCAATTGCACCGGGACCGCGTTTTGCTTCGGTTTCGCCGGCACGGCCAGCGGCGCCTTTGTCGGCTGCTCCGCGGACGGGTATTCATTCGGGACCGGCGACTACAACACCGCCGCGCTCGCCAGCGGCTCGTTCACCAATTGCATCGGCGGCGGCTGCTGTTTCGGCGCGGGCGGCGGCGGCAGCGTCATCACGACGATGAACGGCACGTTCACCAACTGCATCGGCGGCGGCCACTCTTTCGGCGGTCAATACGCCAACAATGCCGGCGCGCGCCTGCAGGGCTGCACCATGAACAGCACGACGTGGTGGGGCACGTGGTCCGGCCAGATGGAAAACTGCCGCTGGGCCTCCGACCTCAATTTGAGCGCCACGGCCCGCATTTACAATTCGACTTTCCTCGCCACGCTGAATCTGGTCAACACCGCCGCCGGCGTGACCCAGAGCCGGGCCCGTTCGATCGTCAACGACGGCAACAACCTTTTCGGCGCGACGAATGACGCCGCCATGAACATCGAAAACGCCAATATCCAGTAGCTCGAATAAGTTGCGCGCCCGCGGGCATTCTGATAGTTTAGAGCCATATTTAGATGTAAATAAACGCGTCTTTTGGAATTTCGGCCGAATCAACCGATCCGTCGATCGTTGATCCGGATGGCTTCGAATTTCTATTGAGGTCAGCGGCATGAACACGAAGACGTGCCTGTGCATCATCGCGCTCGCGGCGCTGCTCGCGGGCGGATCGCGCGCGTTGGCCGGTTCGCAAAGCGCGCACTACGTCGTTTCCATCGATGCCGTCGCAAGCGGCGGCGGCTCATCGGCATCCAGTCATTACATGCTTCTCGACAGCTCCGCCGGCCAGGATTCGCCGGCGTTGGGCGCCTCCTCCGGCACAAAAAAGGAGAACTCCGGCGTCATCCAATACTGGCCGTTTTTCAAAAACGCGGCCCGCGATTGGACTTGTTACGAATGAAACATGAGAAAGGGGACATGCCATGACGCTCCGCGCCTTCATCATCGTTCCGGCATCGTTGCTGCTCATGGTCGTCATCCCCGCCTTGTCCTTTGCCGGCCCGGGCCTCATCCAGTACCAGGGCCGCCTCACCGACCCGGCAGGCAATCCGGTCACCACCCCCGTCAGCATCACGTTCACGTTCTGGAGCGCGGCCACCGGCGGCACGCAGCTCGGCGGCACCTACTACGACACCGATACCGTCACACCGAATTCGCAGGGCCTCTTCTCGGCGATGATCGGCGACGAGACAGGGGCGAAAATCCCGGACTCGGTGTTCAACAGCCCGCAGGTCTGGCTCAATGTCAAGATCGGCAGCGAAAACCTCTCGCCGCGCAAGCAGCTCGTCGCCGTCGCGTATGCGTTCCAAAGCGCCTCGAGCGCGCTGGCCACGACCGCGACGACCGCGATCTCGGCGAAAACGGCGACTTCCGCATCGACGGCCAATGTTGCCGCAAGCGCGTTTTCCGCACAGTCCGCGGCGACGGCGCTGCAATCCAACTGGGCCATGCAGGCCAACTGGGCGACGACGGCCACCACGGCGCTCTCGGCCAAATCAGCACCCGAAGCCGATACCCTGGCCAGCGTCACCGCCCGCGGCGCCTCAACAAGCAAAGAACTCACGCTCAGCGGCGGCATCAAGACGGGATCCGTCTCCGCGCCCACGAGCACAGGCAGCGTCAATCTCGAGGACGTCTCGTTCAGCAACGGCATCATCACGATCCCGTCCGTCATCCCGCCGTCCAGCGTCACCAACAAGCTTTACCAGTATAACGGCGGGCTTTACTGGTACGGCACGCCCGTCATGCTCACGCGCGGCATGGCGTATCTGTATGTGACCACGACCGCCGATCCCGTAACGAACGGCCTGTATCTGAAACAGACCTACGACTACGCCAAGATGCTCAAGCCATACGGAAAGGATCTGTCCACGACCAACCGCCTCACCGTCCTGGTCCCGCCCGGCCATTACGACCTCGCTGCGTCTCCGTTGGTTCTGGATGCCCAGTTCATCGACCTGGTCGGCGTCTCGAGCGTACGCAACGACCAGTATCTGTATGGGTATATGACCGACTTCGATGCGGCGCTCGTGCGGGTAACGGCCAGTGACGTGCACATCGAGAACCTGTTCATCGAGGGGACGAGCCCTAACCTCTACATCCGGCCTCCCGCCGCATTTACCGCCGAATCCAACACGACGGGGACCGTTGTGCGCAACTGCGAGTTCTCCGGCAAGGACAAGTGCGTCGCCATGGGCCTGGAGAGAAACTACCCGGGCTATTACGAAGATTGCAAGGCCGGCGACAGCAGCTTTGGTTACAAGGGCGCGGCCAGCGGGACGTTTATCAACTGCAAGGCGGGCTTCTACAGTTTCGGATACAACGGTCAGGCAAACGGCACTTTCACCAACTGTTCGTCCGGCGGAACCTCGTTTGGTGCATACGGCAAGGCTAATGGGAATTTCACGCACTGCATCGGTACATTTTTTTGTTTTGGATACAACGGCGTTGCAAGCGGCACGTTCACCGAGTGCGTGGGCATCGGGCAAAGCTTCGCTTCCTACGGCACGGCCAGCGGAAAATTCATCAATTGCAGCGCCGGCGATTTTTCATTCGGTTACAACGGAACCGCCAGCGGCTCGTTCACCGGTTGCACCGCGGGCGCGTCGTCATTCGGCTCGGGAACCTACAGCATAGCCGGACACGCCAGCGGAACATTCACCAATTGCAGCGGCGGCAATTATTCGTTCGGCGCCGGCGGTAGCATCAGCCTGCCTTCATATGCGACCGGTACCTTTATCAATTGCGTCGGCAACATGAACTCCTTCGGCGGGTATTACAGCAATAATGACGGCGCCCGCCTTCAAGGCTGCCGCATGACCGGTAGCATCTGGTATGGCGAATGGGCGGGCCAGATGGAAAATTGCCGCTGGGGAACAGGCCTTGTCCTGAAAGCCTCCGCGCGCATTTACGGCTCAACTTTCCTCGGGAATCTCAACCTGAACGGTACGGCGGCGGGCGTCACCCAATGCCGCGCCAAGGCGATTCTCAGCTATGCCAACAACGTATTCGGCGCGACCCATGCCGCCGCGCTGAATATCTCAAACACGAATGTCCAGTAGGCAGGTTTCGCCGAACGGCGCCATTGAAAAAAAAGGCGGTGCCCGATGTTTCGCATGCTCATCGATCGCGCGGCGGTCGTGATCGGCGTGATGCTGATCAGCTCGGCGGCTTTCGCCGGCCCGGGCCTCATCCAGTACCAGGGCCGCCTCACCGACCCGGCCGGCAACCCCATCACAACCCCCGTCAGCATCACGTTCACGTTCTGGAGCGCGGTCACCGGCGGCACGCAGCTCGGCGGCACCTACTACGACACCGATACCGTCACGCCGAATTCGCAGGGTCTCTATTCGACGATGATCGGCGACGAGACAGGGACGAAAATCCCCGATGTGATCTTCACGGCGCCGCAGGTCTGGCTCAACGTCAAGATCGGCAACGAAAACCTCTCGCCGCGCAAGCAGATGGTCGCCACCGCTTACTCGTTCCAAAGCAACTACGCCACCACCGCCACGATGGCGTTGGACTCAAAGGACACGCTGGCCAACGTCGCCGCGCGCGGCGCCTCGACAAGCACTGAGCTGACCCTGAGCGGCGGCGTCAAGACCGGCAGCATCTCGGCCGCCACCACCGGCGGAAGCGTGCAAATCGAGGACGTTGCGCTCAGCGAAGGCGCCATCAAGCTGCCCCCCATCACCTCCCCATCCAACGTCAGCGGCAAGCTCTACCAGGCAGGCCAGATGCTTTATTGGTATGGCATCCCCGTGATGCTCACGCGCGGCACCGCCTATGTATATGTGTCCACCACGCCCGATCCTGGTGCGAACGGCTTGAATCTGCGGGCGGCTTACTCGTACGCCAAGACGCTCAAGCCTCACGGCAAGGACTTGTCCACGTCCAACCGCCTGACTGTCCTCGTTCCGCCCGCGCGCTACGACCTGACCGCGGCGCAGCTCGTTCTGGACACCCAGTTCATCGACCTCGTCGGCGTCTCGACGGCGCGCCATGATCAATTCCTGTATGCCAGGATGAGCACGAACGGCGCAAGCCTCCTGCGCCAGACGGCGGGCGACGTCCGCATCGAGAATCTCTTCCTCGAGGGGACATGCAACGCCGTTTTACCAACTCCCACGTCTGTGTATTACCCCGACTCCGGCACGACCCAAACCGTCATCCGCAATTGCGAGTTCTCGCCCATCGATCAATGCGTTTCGATGGCGTTTTACGTCGATTACCCGGGCCGCTACGAAAACTGCAAATCCGGCCGACTGAGTTTCGGCTACCACGGCCGCGCCAGCGGAACCTACATCAATTGCGAAACCGGCAATTTGAGTTTCGGCTCCCACTCCTACGCCAGCGGCGCCTTTATTGAATGTTCCGCGGGAAACAGCGCCTTCGGTTATCACGGCACGGCGAACGGCTCTTTCGATCGATGCACGGCCGGCTATTATTCATTTGGTTACTATGGCACGGCCAGCGGGACGTTCAGGGATTGCTCGGCCACGAACAGCTCGTTCGGGAGCTACGGCACGGCCAGCGGCACGTTCCAGAACTGCACGGCGCAGGATGCGTCATTCGGCGGCTACGGCACCGCCAGCGGCACGTTCCTGCAATGCAACGCCGGCAACAGCTCGTTCGGGTACTACGGCACGGCCGGCGGCAAGTTCACCAACTGCACGGCCAAGGAATACAGCTTCGGCTCGATGGGCACGGCGGCCGGCGGCGTCTTCACGAACTGCTCGGGGCGGAACTACTGCTTCGGCCATGCCGGCACCGCCAACGGCACATACGAAAACTGCTCGGCCTATTCCTACTCCTTCGGCGGCGGCAGTGAAACCAAGGCCGCCACCGCCAGCGGAACGTTCAGAAACTGCAAGGCGATCAACTCTTCATTCGGCTCCGCCCAGATCAGCACGCACCCGAAATGCACGTGCAGCGGCCTTTTTATCAATTGCGTTGCGGACAATTATTCGTTCGGCGCCATCAATTCGGATAATTCCGGCGCGAGGCTCCAGGGCTGTCGCGTGAACTCCACATGGGCGGGATACTGGGGCGGCCGCATGGACAACTGCTGGATCGGCTCGGGGATCGTTTGCACGGCAACAGCCCGAATCTACGGCTCGACGTTCATCGGGTCGATCAACTTGAACAACACGGCCGCCGGCGTCACCCAGTCCCGCTGCAAGGCGCTGATGAATTACGGCAGCAACGTCTTCGGCGCAACACCCGCCGCCGCCATGATCATCGCCGACGGCGACGTGCAGTAGCAACGCATGCAGCAGCTCGATCGTAAACGAGAGACTTGATATCCACAAGGCAGGTGCCCCATGCTTCGCCAATTCTCCCTGATCGCCCTTCTCCTTGTTGCCGCTCCATCCTTTGCCGGCCCCGGACTGATTCAATACCAGGGCCGCCTCACCGACCCGGCCGGCAACCCCATCACAACCCCCGTCAGCATCACGTTCACGTTCTGGAGCGCGGCCACCGGCGGCGCGCAGCTCGGCGGCACTTACTACGACACCGATACCGTCACGCCGAATTCGCAGGGCCTCTATTCGACGATGATCGGCGACGAGACAGGGGCGAAAATCCCCGATGTGATCTTCACTGCGCCGCAGGTCTGGCTCAACGTCAATATCGGCAGCGAAAACCTCTCGCCGCGCAAGCAGATGGTCGCCACCGCTTACTCGTTCCAAAGCAACTACGCCACCACCGCCACCGCCTCGCTGGACACGCTGGCCGGCGTCACCAGCCGCGGCGCTTCGACGGGCAAAGAGCTGACCCTGAGCGGCGGCGCGAAGACCAACAAGATCTCGCCCCTCACGCCCGGCGGCAGCGTCCAGGTCGAGGGCGTGTACATGATCGCCGGCAGTGTCGCGCTGCCGGCGATCGCCCCGCCGGCCTCGACGGCCAACAAGGTTTATTTCGCCAATGGCAGTCTGAACTGGCAGGGCGTTCCCGTCATGCTCATGCGCGGCGAAAACTACATCGTCGTGCAAACCACGTCCAATCCCGTGACCAACGGCAGCAACCTGGTTTCGGCCTACCATTACGCCAAAACCCTTCGGCCGAACGGCCAGGACCTCGAGACCTCCAACCGGCTGACGGTCCTCGTGCCGCCGGGGCTTTACCAACTGACGGCGGGCCAGCTGACGCTGGACGCCGAGTTCGTCGATCTGGTCGGCCTCTCGACCGCCCGCGCCGATCAATATCTGTTCGGCAACCTGACCGCGGAGGGCACCAGTCTCGTTTGCCAGTCCGCCAACGATGTCCGGATCGAGAACCTGACGATCGCCGCCACGTGCGCCACTTATTATTCGACCAAACCCGTCGCGTATTTCCCAGAATCGAACAGGACCCGGACCGTCATCCGCAATTGTGAATTCATCGGCAACGACCATGCCGAGTCGATGCGCAAGGGAGTCGATTACCGCGGCCGTTACGAGGACTGCACGGCCGGCTCATTCGCCTTCGGCTACTACGGCGCGGCCAACGGCCAATTCATCCGGTGTAGCGCCGGCACCAACAGTTTTGGCAACCACGGCGCGGCCAGCGGAACATTCATCGATTGCTACGCGGGCCCCAGCAGTTTCGGATCGACCGGCGCCGCAAGCGGCTCGTTCACGGGATGCACGTGTTCAGGCAGCGGATTTGGGGTTTACGGATCGGCCACGGGAAAGTTTGTCAATTGCACGGCGGGCGTCCGGAGTTTTGGCTGCGAAGAAACGGCCGGCGGCACCTTCGAAAATTGCGTGGCCGGCGACGATTCCTTCGGCATGAACGGTGTCGCCAGCGGCATCTTCATCAATTGCCGGGGCGGAGATCATGCCTTTGCCCATTGCGGAACGGCCAGCGGAACATTCACGAATTGTGCCGCCGGGACGTATTCGTTCGGCGCCGGCAGTTCCGTCGTGCCCGGGATCGCCAGCGGGACGTTCACAAACTGCACGGCCAGCGGTTACTCGTTCGGCGCCAGCACGTTCTTCGACGCGGACAGCACGAAATCGACATGCAGCGGCACGTTCATCAACTGCGTCGGGGGATACAAGTCCTTCGGCGGCGATCGCAGCTTCAATAGCGCCGCCAAACTGCGCGGCTGCCACATGAACAGCTCCACCTGGTCCGGCACATGGTCCGGCACGATGGAAAATTGCCGCTGGAACGCCGGCGTCACCTGCGACGCCTCGGCCCGCATCTACGGCTCGACTTTCCTCGGCACGCTGAATCTGAACCACGTGGCGGCCGGCGTGACCCAATGCCGTGCCCGTGCCATTGCCAATTCGGAAAACAACGCATTCGGCGCCACCAACGCCGCGGCGTTCAACATCGCCGACGGGGACGTCCAATAGTCCCGCCCGCTTGAAATTACGGGCTGGGCGTGCTTTATTGGAGAAGCGTGTTTGTGCGCGCGACTCCATGAAGGTGGTGGGCCATGTCTCCGCGTGTCGTGATTGGTGCCTCAACGTTTGCCGTCAGGGATCGTGCGCCCCTGGCGATGCTCGAGCAAGCCGGCGTCGAGATCGTGCCCAATCCATACGGCCGGCCGCTGACCGAGGCCGAAACCATCCAGATCCTCGCCGGCGCCGACGGCCTCATCGCCGGCCAGGAGCCGCTCAACCGCAAGGTCCTCGCCTCGGCCGCGCCGACGCTCAAGGCCCTCGCCCGCGTCGGCATCGGCATGGACAACGTCGATCAGGCGGCCGCGCGCGAGCTCGGCATCAAGGTCTCCAACACCCCCGACCCCCCGACGGCCGCCGTCGCCGAGCTCACGATGGCCGCCATGCTCAGCCTCGTGCGCGGCCTGCCCGCGTATAACCGCGCGCTGCATGCCGGCAACTGGATCAAGAAGATCAACGCCGGCCTGAGCGGCGCGACGGTCATGCTCGTCGGCTACGGCCGCATCGGCCGGCGCGTCGGCGAATACGCCCGCATGTTCGGCGCGAAGCTGCTCATCTGCGACCCACTGGTCAAGCCGGAGACGCTCACGAACGGCGAGCGCCTGGTTTCCCTCCACGAGGGCCTCGGCCTGGCCGACATCGTTTCGCTTCACGCCTCCGGCGCCAAACCGATCCTCGACCGCGAGGCGTTCGACGCGATGCGCCTCGGCGTAATCCTGCTCAACAGCGCGCGCGGCAGGCTGATCGACGAAGCCTCCCTGATCGACGCCCTCAAGTCGGGCAAGGTCGCCTCGGCATGGCTCGACGTGTTCTGGGGCGAGCCCTACAAGGGCGAGCTTCTCAAGTTCGAGCAGGTTCTGCTCTCCCCGCACGCCGCCACCCACACCGCCCAGTGCCGCCTCGGCATGGAATCCGAAGCCGTCCGCAACCTGCTGCGCGATTTGGGAATGCAGTAGCCCGGGCATGAGGACGGGCATGCAGTTGCCCGAGCGTGAGCGAGGGACAACCTGATTTGAACCGACAACCCTTCAAAAACCTATATGACCTATAGGCCCTATAAGACCTAGCTCCCAGGACGCAATCGATGAAAACCCTCGCCATGATCCCGGCCCGCCTCGGCAGCCAGCGCCTCAAGCAGAAAAACCTCGCCGAAATCGACGGCGCGCCGATCATTGCGTGGGCGATCCGCCGCTGCAAGGCCGCCGGCATCTTCGACGAGATCTGGGTCAACTCCGAGGCCGACGTCTTCGCCGAGATCGCCGCGAAGGAAGGCGTCAGCTTCCACCGCCGCCCCGCCGAGCTCGCCAACAACGTCGCGACCAGCGAACAGTATGTCCACGAATTCCTCACGCGCCACAACTGCGAACGCGTCATCCAGGTCCACTCGATCGCGCCGCTGCTCACATCCGATCAGATCCGCGGCTTCGTCGAGGCCATGAAAGCCGGCGAATACGATGCGATGCTGTCCTGCACGCTCGAGCAGATCGAATGCGCGATCGAAGGCCGCCCGATCAATTTCACGTTCGACGCCAAGACCAATTCGCAGGAATTGGCCCCCGTCCAGCGCATCAGCTGGAGCATCACCGGTTGGCGCTCCGAGACGTATCAGGCCGCGTTCGACGCCGGCAAGTGCGCCACCTACGCCGGCCGCGTCGGCTTCTACCCGATCGACCGCCTGGCCGGCCTCATCATCAAGACCGAAGCCGACCTCAAAGAAGCCCGCGCCCTGTGGCCCCTTCGTATGAGCTAAATCGACCCCGCGCCCATGTTCGCGCCCATGTTCGCGCTCGTGCTCGTGCTTGTAATCGTAATCGTAATCGAATCACCGTATCATTCCCATAAGTCCCATGAGCCCCATAAGTCCCATGAGCCCCATCGCATGACTCCGCATTGAATTGACTTTCCCCTTAAAATCATGGCTTAATCTTATGATTTAGTTGATCCGGGAGGATGCCCAGTTGGGCCGCATCTTAAGACTTTACGTGATTCGGGCGATTCTGACGCCGACCCTCATGGCGCTGCTGACCATCACGTTCATCATGATGGTTCAGATGATCAATAAATCGATCGACCTGTTCATGCAGCCGGGTGTGCGGCTTTCGCAGGTGCTCGGCATCCTGGGCCTGTTCCTGCCGTGGATGATCACATACGCCGCGCCGATGGCCGCCCTCGTCGGCACGATGATCGGCGTCGGGCGCATGGTCATGGACCGCGAAATCCTCGCCATGCGCGCCAGCGGCATCAACCTGCTGAGCATTTTCCTGCCGACGATCCTCGCCGGCCTGCTCCTCAGCGGCTCAATGATGTGGCTCTCCCGCGAAGCGATCCCCGGATCGCTCAACAGGGGCACGCGCGGCCTGACCAACCTGACCTATGCGTGGGTCAACACGCTCAAGCCCGGCCAGAAATACACCGCCGACAAGCTCAACCTGAAGGAAGGCGGCGGCCTCGGCAATTTCATGCTCTATTTCGCCAGCCGCGACGAGCAGCGCCACGAGATGCGCGGCATCATCATCAAGCTCGTCCCGGACGAGACCGACGTCGTCGATGGCAATTCCAAGAAGTCCGATTCCAAGGACGGCAAAAAAGCCGGCCAGCAGAAATCCGACGACAATCAGGACAAGAAGGAAAAGAAAGAGAGCAATAAAGATAAAGATAAGGACAAGCTGGAAAAGCAGCGCGATAAGGAGAAGGAACTCGCCAAGATTCTCACCGAATTCTACGAATCGACCACCGGATCGCTGACGGCTTCTTCCACAACGCACACGCTCGCGGCCGACATCCCGACCACCGTCCAGCTTGACATGGACCGGTTCGTCCGTGAGCTTCATGCCCGCGGCCTGCTCCCGGCCTCCATCGACAAAAGTCGGCTCAGCGACGATCCCGAGCTGATCGAGGACCTCGCCGCCCAGCGCCGCGACAACGACATGCTCACCATTTTCGGCCAGTCCGGACGCCTCGAAAGCGATCTCGTCCGCGACGAACGCGGCAAGACCCACCTGATTTATCAGCTTGCGATCCGCAACGGATCCCTGCACCTCAAATCCGGCGATCCGCAGAAGAAACAATACATCATGTTCCGCTTCGAGCAGACAAGCTTCACGCAGGTCCGCGACGGCGAGCTGCCGCCCCAGACCAAGATGCTCAGCAGCGACGAGTTGCGCCGGGAACTCAAGGCCGGCCACCGCGTCGATGACGCAGGCAATATCGTTCTCAAGGACGAGGCCCGCAAGGCTTCGGCCGAGCTGGTCGAGCGCCAGACCATGCCCATGGCCCTGTTCGTTTTCATGCTGGTCGGCATCCCGCTGGCCATTCGCGTCCGCACCGGCGGAAAATCATGGGCTATTTTGCTCGCAATTGGAATGATGCTGGTTTACTTTGTGCTATTGCAAACCGGCCTCTCGATGGTCGAACGGCAAAAAGCGTTCGGCGTCGCGGTGGCCTTCCTCCCCAATCTGCTGTTCGTCGCGCTGGGGGGGCTCCTGTGGTGGCAGACCCTGAGGAGTTGACAGCTCCATGCTGATACGCTGCGCTTTGCTCCCGTTGTTGATCCTGTTGGCAGCCCTCGCCGGCGCGCCCGCCGCTTCGGCTCAAACTGCATCCGAGCCCGCGCTCGACCGCAATGAAGCACGCCGGCTCGCGGCTCCCACCGCCGTCGGCACGCCGTCCGCCGCCGCGACCGAACGCATCATCCCGTCCGAGGCCAGCCGCAACCGACTCGAGCTGCTCCGCCAGTCGCTCAACCCGGCCGTCGAGGGCGCCGCAACCGTCAATATCCGCGCCTTCGAAAACTACCTCGATTTCGACAAGGACCGCCAAATCTTTTACAGCCCCGGTCGCACGCGCGTCCAATACGGGCAATACAGCATCGAGGCCGACCGCCTGATCTTCGACCAGCGCCTCCAGGAAGTTCAGGCCGAGGGCAACGTCAGCCTCAAGTTCCGCGACACGACCATCCGCGCCGACTCCATGCGCTACAACCTGCGCGAGCGCGAGGGCTCCGCGCAAAACGTGAACGGCCAGTATGGCCCCGTCTATTTCCGCATGGCCCAGCAGCCCGCCGGCGCCCCGCCCCAGCTGCAGCGCGTCAGCGAAAACGAATCGATCTTCCGCAACACGAACGTCACCACCTGCGACTTCAAGGTCCCCCATTACTTCATCCGCGGCCGCGAAGTCATCCTCTACCAGAACGACCGCATTTTCTTCCGCGGGGCGACCGTATATATCAGCGGCGTCCCCGTCCTATACCTGCCGGTTTACACGCGCTCGCTGATCGAGCCCAGCCCGTGGAGCGTCCAGCTCGGCTACGGCTCGCGCACCGGCGCTCGCGTCCGGCTTGGCTATCGCTACAGCTTCCGCACCGAGGAGCCCTCGTTCGACAACCCCGGCCAGTACGAGACCCGTTCCGAAGGCGTGGCCCGCGTCTATGCCGACCTGCTCAGCCGGATCGGCTACGGCGCCGGCCTTGATTTCGACTATCGGCTCAACGACGGCCAGCATCGCGGCCAGGCGACCCTTTACGGCCTGAGCGACCACAACCGCAAGGTCGTCGGCGCCAAGCCCGACACCGACCCCACCGCCGATGCCGACGAAGACCTGTTCAGCGAGAACAGCCGCTGGCGCTTCGGCCTCATCAACCATTCGCAGCTCGCGAAGGACCTCACGCTCATCCTCAACGTCGATGAGTACAGCGATCCCGACATCTTCTATGACGTCCTCGACTTCTTCCAGCCCTCGAACGAATTCGAGCGCAACCGCCAGGTCACCCGCTCCGCGCGCGGCGCCCTGACCTACTCGCACGAGGTCTATGTCGCGCGCATCATGGCGCAGGTTCAGGACCGCATCGGCCGCAACCGCTTCACCGACTTCTCCAACCCGCGCGACAACGACCGCGATTTCGACCTCGATCCCAACCGCCGGCTCGAGGACGTCGATGCCGACGGCATCAGCTCGCACCGCTGGGGCCGCGTCTCGGAGCAGCTCCCGCGCGCGACGTTCGCCACGAGCTGGCTCCCGATCGCCCGCCGCCCGCTCTACTACAACGCCCAGATCGACATCTACCGCGCCCTCGACAAGGGCTTCAACACCGTCAGCCGCGAGGACGACGCGTGGGTCGGCGGCTTCGAGTTCTACCAGTCGCTCATGCGGCAGTGGAAGCTCTCCGACCGCTACACGCTGCTGACCCGCGCCGGAGTCGGCGTCGGCGCCGCCGATCGCGACAACCACGACATGGGCATCGAGTTCGACGACACTTTCCCGCAGACCGTCGATGGCCTCACGTTCGTCGATGACGACACGTTCCTCGTCGGCAAGCGCAGGCGCAGCTTCGACGACATCAATCCGTTCTATGCCTGGGCCGACGCCGAGGCCCGCCTGAACGCCCGCTTCAGCGACGCCGTCACCGGCTGGCTCGGCTGGCGCGGCCGCAAGACCACCGACGACTTCATCGGCGACTGGTACGCCTCGACCGGCAGCAACACCTTCCGCGAGGATCTCTACAACTACAAGATCCGCGAGAACTGGGTCGAGACTCAGCTCAACTACCAACTCGCGCAGCCGATCCTGAACCTCTACGCCCGCGGCGGCGCGAACCTCGTCGGCAAGGAAGACCTCTACTCGCAGGAGCCGGTCGCCTACGCCCAGACCGGTTACAACTGGCGCAACCAACTGGCGACCCTGCGGAGCGACGGCTCGGTCGGCATCCGCCGCCGCCAGATTTTCGACCCCACCGATCCCGACGAATACCAGGAAAACAAGCTGTTCTTCAACTGGCTCGGCCGCTACCAGCCGATCCACCAGCGCTGGTGGACGCAGCTCGAGTTCCGCTTCGAAGAGGCGCTGAACCCCGAAGAGAGCCGCGACAGCAACTCGCACGAGACCTTCTTCTCGGACACGGATCCGCACCGCGAGGTCCGCTGGACGGTCAACCGGCAGCTCGGCCCGAAATACTCGACCGATTTCATGATCGATTGGGACAAGCAGGTCGGCGGCCTGCACGAGCTGTCCTGGATCATCCGCCGCGACCTGCATGACGCGGTCGCGCACGTCGAGGTCCGCATGGACACGCACAACCGCCGCGGCGAAAATGACGTCGATGACCGCACCGACCAGCGCGCCAACAACATGGATGTGCGGTTCGGGCTTGACGTGAAGCTTGCGCAGAAAGCGATCCCGATCGGCGCCGACACCGGCCGCACGATCGCCGAAACGACGCGCGCCCCCGAACTCGCATATTAAAAAACGATGAAAGATGAAAGATGAGAGATGAAAAAATCGTCTCTCATTTTTTTTGTGGCTAACGGATTCTGCACTTGAGCAGAACCCTGACCGCTGTGATGAAGTCGCGCCAGCCGATCTTCTTGCCCTCTTCCCACGTGCGCGCCTCGAACGACACCGGCAGCTCCGTGATCGTGACGCCGCGCTTGAGCACCTTGGCCGTCACTTCCGGGCAAAACTCGAACCGCCGGCACTCGAGCGGGATCGACTGGATCACGTCGCGGCGGAAGATCTTGTAGGCGGTGGCCTCGTCGGTGATGCGCTGGCCGAACAGCAGGCTCACGATCCACGCCAGCAGGAAGTTGCCGACGCGATTGGCGAATTTCATCCGCTTGACCGTGCCCATGAACCGCGACCCGTACACGACGATCGCCTTGCCCTCGATGATCGGCACGAGCAGGCGCGGCAGATCCTCGGGCTGGTATTCGAGGTCGGCGTCCTGGATCAGCACGATGTCGCCGGTGGCGCGTTTCAAGCCCGTGCGGATCGCGAAGCCCTTGCCGCAGTTGACGTCGTGGCGCTCGACGATCGTGTCGGCCTTGCCCGCCTCCTTCTCCATGAGCAGCTCGTACGTGCCATCGACCGAGTGGTCATCGACGAGGATGAGCTGCTTCCTGAACGGCAGGGCGCGCACGCGCGCCAGCACGCGCTCGATCAGCGCGCGCTCGTTGTAGATCGGGATGATGATCGACACCAGCGGGTCGGGGATGGGCGCGGCGGGCGGGTAAAGCGAGGCGGCTGTTGGGTTCGTGGCTGTTGATTTCATGGAAAAAACCTCTTGCCGAGGCCCTTTTGTGGCGCGTCAGACGATTTGATCTTGACCCGCGACGGCCCGCCCGCGCAAGCCGAAAAGCGTTCGGGCCCACGGTTCATCCACAATTCCGGCCCGGTTCGGGTATAATGAAAAACAGAGGTGGTTTATGTTCGAGCCGATTTCCCTTGCCGAGCGGCTGCGGCGCGAGTCCCACCGCATCAGCGCGCTCATCCTCAATTCGGACCTGCCGTGGATCGACATCGAAATCCAGATCGGCGCCATGCGCGACATGTGCGAGACCGAAGCCCCCGAAAAAGCCGAGCTGTTCGACGCGATATATACCAGCCGGTTCTATAGGCTTAAAGAGCAATGGCGGGGAGACAATGAATGAAATTCGAAATTCGAAATCCGAAATCCGAAACAAATCCGAAATAAGAAATCCGAAATAATTCCTTAACAAAAACGAAGAACGTATCAAGTATAGGGAATTGTTTATTCGAATTTCGGATTTCGAATTTGTTTCGAATTTCGATATTCGAATTTCGGATTTATTTCGAATTTCTTTTCTCCACTTCCCTCTGCACGCACAGGCAGCACGACACCCAGTGGCCTGGCTCCACCTCTTGCAACTGCGGGACGTAGGTCGAGCACTCGGGCGTGGCCTTGGGGCAGCGCGGGTGGAACGGGCAGCCGCTGGGCGGGTTGATCGGGCTCGGCACGTCGCCCTCGAGCATGATCTTCTTGCCGCCGCCGCGCGGATCCATTTTCGGGACGGCCTGAAGCAACGCCTCGGTGTAGGGGTGCAGCGGGTTGGTGAACACCTCGCGCGTCGGGCCGAGCTCGACGATCTTGCCCAGATACATGACGGCGACGCGGTGGCTGATGTGGCCGACGACGGAGAGGTCGTGCGCGATGAAAAGATACGCCAGCCCGTGGCGCGCGCGCAGGTCTTCGAGCAAATTAATAATTTGAGCTTGAATGGAAACATCCAGCGCGGAGACCGGTTCGTCGGCGATGATCAGCTCGGGCTCGACGGCGAGCGCGCGCGCCACGCCGACGCGCTGGCGCTGACCGCCGCTCAGCTCGTGCGGGTAGCGGTTGGCGGTGTCGGCCGGCAAGCCGCAGTCCTCTAGCAGCTCCGCGACGCGCTCGGCGCGCCGGCCTTTGGCCAAACCATGAATGACGAGCGCCTCGCCGACGATCGATCCGATCGACATGCGCGGGTTGAGCGAGCTGTAGGGGTCCTGGAAAATCATCTGCACGCGGCGGCGGTAGGGGAGCCACTGGCGCTGCGGAATCTTGTAGAGGTCGGGCGAGTCGCCGAGGTGAAGATTGCCGGCGGTAGGCTCGATAAGGCGCAGCAGGAGGCGGCCGGTTGTCGTCTTGCCGCAGCCGCTTTCGCCGACGAGCCCGAGCGTCTCGCCGCGGCCGATTTCGAAACTGACATCATCGACCGCCTTGAGCACAAGCGGGTTGCCCGCCTCGTCGTGGCCCTTGACCGGGAAGAACTTCTTGAGGTGCTCGGCGCGCAGTAAAACGCCGTCGGCCTGCGCCGGTTGGGCCGTTTCGGTTGCATCAGTGGCAATCGTGTTCATCGACAGCTCCCGTCAGCATGGCATCTGATTTCGATCATAACAGATTCCCCGCAACGGTAAATCCATTTGCTCTCCGTGGGTTGTCTTTCCCGCTGACGGGAGTACATAGGGGTGTGGCAACGCATCGTGGATGCGCCTGATGGGGGGAGGGTTTTGGCGAGCGATGGGGGAGGAGTCGGGTCGAAGACCCGACCTACCTTCCTAGCGGGAGCGGTTTTTCGGAAGGATTACGGAATCGGGATGATGAGAGTCGTCAGGGGTGCGGGGTATATCGGCTGATTCGGATGATCCGACGAATCGGACGGATGTTTCCTGGGATTCGGCAGAGGATAAATCGTCGGCATCGGGGCGCGGGGGGATTTCCGCGCAGCGTTCTTCGAGGTAAGGGATCATGCGCTCGAGTTCGCGGTTGATGCGTTCGACGGATAGCGTGGGAAGAACGGGGACTTCGCGGAGCGAAGGGGTTTCGGGGAGAGAAGGAGCGCGGTCGGTGGTGGTGGGTTGACGGTGGATTGTGGGATGTGGATCGGGAATCGTGGATGGGAAATCGGGCAAGGCGGAGTACATCTGGAACGAAGGGGATAGATCGAACGAAGGGGAGAGTGCCGATCGCGAGATCGGCGTTCCCATGGCATCAGGCGTTAGGTTCGTAGTGCCGCCTTCAGGCGGAAAAAGGACGGATGAGAGGTGTGTTCCGTCTGAAGGCGGGACTACGGACGGGGCGGGGGGAATGGGACCTATGGGACTTATGGGGCCTATGGGACTCATGGGAGAATCGGGAGGTGTGGGAGGATTGGAGAGTTTGTTCGCGAGAAAGGCCATGTGGAGAAGAGACTTGTGAATCGAGGCCACGCGGGCGAGGTCGTCGATCATGTAGTTGAGCGTGCAAACATCGGGGCACTGGTCGAGCGAGTCAAGATCTTTAAACCAGAGCTTGAGGAGGCGCTCGGCGATCGAGAGGGAAACGGAGAGGTCGGAGAGGTCGGTGATCAAAGTGCTTAGTCCTGAGTGCTGAGTGCTGAGTCCAGAGTGTCGAGTGCTTGGTGCTTAGTTTGATGGGTCTTATGGGTCTTATGGGTCCTATGGGTCCTATGGGTCCTATGGGTCCTATGGGTCCTATGGGTCCTATGGGTCCTATGGGTTGCGATATTCTTCGTGGTCATTGGGGTGATTGCGGCGTGGTCGCGTTTTGGCAAACTGAAGTTTGAACTCCTGACTGAAATTCCGGCTCCGAATGCGGGGGCGCCGCATTCTGGGGGAAATCGTAAAACAGTTTTTTAAAAAGAGGTATTCCCATAGCGACCCTTACGGACCTTAGGAAACTTAATTTTAAAAAAAATGAAAAAATTTTGCGGATGAAGTGGACCAAGTGGACGGAGGGAACAAGGACGTAAAGGACGAAAAAGGACCAAAGGGGAAATGGACGGATTGGACTGAATGGACCAAAGGATCGTGTTAGAGCGAGTGACAAAAGTCTTGAGGCAATCGCCGTAATCGAAATGGGGCTCGGTTTCGAAGTTCGGTGCTGATTCGATTACGATTACGATTACGAGCACGAGCACGAGCACGAACCGATAACTTTCGTCAAGCGCTCTAGAATCGTGCGAATACCAGAGGGCGTATCATTTGTAGTCCGGCACGAGACGCGCGATGAATGTTTCTTCTTGTTCGAGCAATTCTGCGGCAACGTTTTCTGCATGTTTTAAACAAGAACGACGAGCCATGACAATGCACAGGATCGGAATCGATATTAAGGCGATTTCTAAGAAGAATGGATAGTAATTCGCGGCAATCAGTGAGCAACCACCAACAAGCATCCCGACGGCAATGAAGAAATACGGCACTCCATCGCTCCCGACACCCACATTTACCCCTATTTGACGCAACGCGCTGTAAACGGCGAACACGGGATCGCTGACGAACCAGATTACCGCAGGACCCAGGAACAACCACTGAATGGCATTGGCCTGCAAGCCGCGGCTGAAACCGCCATAGCGAAAATACAAGAACACAAGAATATTGATGGCCAGATAAATGATTCCAACGCGGACTCTCTTTTCGTATAGCTCCCGTGCCGACCAATACCGGACCGCGGCCACGATCGCGATGTAGCTGGAGAGACTCATTCCGCTAAGCCAAATCCAGCAATTCTGCGCGGGATCCTTGGACAGGATATCCTCGGGCGATTTCATTGCGCTAACGACGTGCGGCGTCCACGGCAGCATGCTCGCCAACAGGCCTATCAGTAGAAGGGCGAGGAAATAAACAAACCAGCCGTAACGCGGCCTTATCGACGTGATTGCGATGTTATTAGCGCAAAGCGGGACCACCACATACAATAGCCAACGAAGATTATAGATCAAAGGCCGGATGACGCCCGGCCGGCCGATCCGGCGGATGAAAAACTCGGTCAACGGATGATCGGCCGCGATCAGAAACGGCCAGCGCGAGGATAGGCCGCGGAGCAACTCGGCAATTTGGGGATCTTCGATGAATTGGAACTCAGGTGGTGCCGGCGATTCGAGTGACGTTTGCGGTGCGTTGGCCATGCGCGTGATCCACAGAATTTTTTAACAGGAGGCAACGGAGGAAACAGAGAAAGAGAACTAATGCGCTTAAGCGGATTGCAGATGATGCCAGGATCGCTCCCGGGAAGATGATCGAACCGGTAAACCGGTTCTTCCAGAAGATGCGAATCCACCGGGGGTAGGTTCGGCTCGCAAGCTCGCCAAACCAACCCCCGGCTTAGGGATCGAACCACTCCGTGGTTCAAAACCATCATCAACTCCGATAACCAGAAAACCAGAAGTCGAATTCTCGCTTCTCTCCGTTTCCTCCTGTTCAAAATTATTCCTTCTCGTTCCAGCCGCCGATGAAGACGCCGCCGGGGAAGTGGTTGTTGCGGGGGAGCCAGCGGGTTTGCGGGTCGCGGGCGAGGGCTTCGGCGCCGGTCTCGGCGATTTCGGCCAGGCGGGCGTCGGTCATGTCGGCCTGCGACAGGAGGAACGCCTCGGCGCACGCGGGCACGGTCGGCGAGCCGAACTCGAGCTGGCCGTGGTGCGCCAGGATGCAGTGCAGCAGCATGTTGATCTCGTCGGCGGAGCCGGGCATCTCGGCCAGCAGCGGCGTGGCGGCCTCGCGCACCCACGCGTAGCTGATCACGAGGTGGCCCTCCCAGCGTTGCGCCTCCGTGATCTCCGGCAGCGGGCTGAAGCAATACGTCTCGACCTTGCCGACGTCGTGCAGGAGCGCGGCGGCGATCAGCACCTGGCGATCGATGTGGATCGGGTCGCTGTTGAACGAAAGGCCCGGCGCGCCGGATTGGGCGTAGGCGTCGGCCATGGCGAGGGCCACGGTGGCGACGTTGACGGTGTGCTCGAGCAGGCCGCCGGGGTAGGCCTGGTGATGATCGCGCGCGGCTGGGGATTTGTAGAACGCCTCGCGGAATCCGGCGCGGTCATAGATCATCCGGACGAGCATGCCGGCGGCGCGGGCGGGATTGGTCTGGTCGATGAGGGCCTCGAGGCGGCGGGCGTAATCGGCCAGATCGACGCGGCCGGTTGGGACAAAATGTTCCAGCGAGGCCTCGCGATCGGGGCCGTCGAGCCGGCGCCAGTCCTGCACGATCCACTGCGGCCGGCCGTTGTAGTCTTCCTCGCGGTAATCGACTTGCAGGACGTCGCCGGGCGTGGGAACGTCGCGGCCGGCGCAGACCCGGTCGAAATCCCAGATGCGGGCATCGATGTCGGCGAAGCCGCCGGCATCGCCCAGGTTCATGCGCAGGCTGGCGTAGTTGTCGCCGCGGCGGGTTTTTCGAATCTCAAAACTGCGGACCATCACATGGGTCGGGGGCATGACGAGGCACCTCGCGTTGTCGGAATCGCTAACAAATTGACCCAAAGGCGCAGCAAGAGCAATTCAAATCGGCAGTGTGAGGGGGGAGAAAAATTTACATCATTTTTGTCAATTTTGGGGCTTGATTTTATGTTTGAAAAATTCCATACTATGGTCACGCGAGATGTGGAGAAGGGCGCGGACAGTGCAAGGTAGAAGACTGAGAATGTGTGATTTTGATCTCGCGGTGGTGACGAAAAATTCTCAATTTGAATTCTCTTTTTGAGAAAAAAAAGGTCAAGTTTTCTGGGGGAAGCCCCGATAGATTTAAAAAGGGTTGAGAAAACAGGTTTTAGTAGAAAAAAGATAGTTTGGCCGGATGGATGGCACGGAAGTCGCTCTAAATAGCGGCAGCGAGAAATGAGAAAACCAGGGCGGAGGTGCCCGAACAGATATTCTAAAGTCCTACAGATCGGGGTGGCGGGTTTATCCCACCTTTGAAGTTACCTACCTGAGATTTGTCCAACCTGTAACTTCTTCTGGCTTTGAACTAAGCCGTTAACCCGCCTTAGGAATTCAACGCGTAAGCGTTGGGTTTCTCCACCCCGCCCCTCGATCTGATAGCATGAGGCCTCTCTCAGGAAACTGAGAGAGGTTTCATGATTTTAGGGGCTGATCGGCAAGCGCTTTCAACATTAATCGAATCAATAATCTATGAGCATAGATGGATTTCTGAAAGATTTACCGGATCCGGTAAAGAATCATGTCGTTGGGTGGGGTGCCGTGGCTGTCGATGGGAACCAGACGGAGATCGGCGCGGGTTTCGTTGCCGGTCGGCAGCAGCGCTTCGAAGCGGCGGATTTGGCCGGGTTGCAATCTGGGCACAAAGTACATTTTGTAATACTGGTTCAGCTCATATCGATTGTAGAAGATATAGCGGACATTATTGGCAAGCAATAAATCGAGCATGGCGTCGTTGGTTGGGGCCCGGCGGAACCACGGCACGGGTTGCGGGGTGTCGAAAAAGTCGCTGACCACGATCGGCAAATCAAAATACAGGGGCCGGTATTCCCCAATCAGGAGCGCCTTTTCGCCGGGGGCGGCATGGCGGCTCAGCCAATGCGCCGATTGCCAGTAGGGGAGCGTGTGGGCCAGGTAAACGTCGCGCTTCTGGAAGCCGAGGGCGGTTGCCAGCGCATCGGCATTGGACGAGCCGCGGCCGTTGGGCATGAGCATGAACGTCACGTAAAGCGCCAGGGACAGCAGGATCGCCGCCCCGGCCACGGCGCGGATCGCGAGCATGGCTGCCGTGCCGGCGCGTTCCCAACCGGCACAAGCCACCGCCGCCCAGGCCAGCAGGATCGCGATCGTCGGGAACAGCATGCGACTGGACTGGTAGGTTGCAAACCAGAACACCCACGAGATGACCAGGACGAGGTAGAGGAACCACTGAGTCCTGAGTCCTGAGTGCTGAGTCCTGAGTGAAAGAGACCCGGCCAGCGCGACCAGCAACGCGATGAGCGGGAGCGGGCCGAGGATGTGGTTCTCGAAGAGGTCCGGGCGGAAGGTTGCCTGGTAGGGCGAGGCGAGGAACTCGACCGGGGCGGCGATCGGGCGCGGCCATGAGGATATCTTGAAGCCCTTTTCGCCGGCCTTCTCCATGTAGAACTTTTCCTCGGCCGCGGTCCAGTCGCCGCCGTCGAAGTGCTTGATCGCGAGCGGATAGACGGGGTTGCCGGTCCAGGCGGCGTTGCGCAGATACCACGGCGAGGCGAGCGCGAGGCCGAGGAGACCGGCGAGGAGAGCCCTTGCGATTGACGATTGACGATTGACGATTGACGATTTGAGATTCAGCGCGAACCAGATGAGGCCGAGCAGGCCGATCAGCGCGAGCATCGTGTATTTGACGCTGAGGGCGCCGGCGATCATGAAGCCGAGGATCACGCAGCGGCGGCGGCCGGGTCGCGCCAGCGACGCTGCGCCAACCAGCGTGAACGCGAGGAAATAGGCCACAACGAACAGGTCGATGAACGCCCATCCGGCAAGGATCGCGACCGACGGGCTCGCCGCGAACGCGGCCGCGGCGGCAAGAGCGTGGCCGGGCGATTTCCTGATCCCGCTCCAGCGCATCCAGCGCAGCGCGAGCAGGAAAATGAGCGACATCGAGACGGGGAGCATGCCGAAGTGGACGACCTGCGCGGCCTCGTAGCCGCCGGCGGCCATCGCGAGCATGAACAGCATTTCGCCGAGGAACGGGAAGTTCGAGAACGCCTGGTGCGGCAGGTAATGGATGCGGCCGTCGCGCAGCCACTCGGCCGGCGCGGCGACGTGATATCGCAGTGCGTCCGACTGCACGACCGGCGAAAGGGCGTAGGGGATCGCCAGCGCAAAGACAATCAGGATGAGAACGATCGAGAAAAGTTGGAGCGAGGAAATCGTGCGTTTCGGTCCCGGGCGGCGGCGATGAAACCAAAGCCCCCAACCGGCGGCGGAAGACACGAACAGGAAAACCAAAAGGGCCCTCATGTTGGCACGGGACGCGAGCCCGGCCAGCCCAACTGCAAGCGCAAGCAAGGAGACCGGCACGGCTCCGATCAGCGGCGACAGGACCAAAGTTTCAATCGGCGCGAAGATCCGTCGCCTCGGGCTCAGGAAGTGGATGATGGTCAGCCCGATTCCGGTGATCGTGAACAGGACGGCCGCGCCGGCCGCGAGCGCGAAAAGCGATTCGGTCGGGAAATGCCAATCGCCGCGCCACGGCCCGCCCACGTCGCGGATGAGCCAGATTCCCCAGTTGATGTCGCGCGCCTGCATGATTAGGACCGCGGCCGAGAGCGCCAGCGCGATCAGCAGGGCGGCATAACGGGCGAGGGAAGTAACCGGCCGGTTCGTCATGACCAAATTGAACATGAAAGCCGCAAAGAACGCAAAGGCAGGATTTAATGGTACTCAGCCGCCCGTCGGTGGCATACGCAACCGACGTGATGAACCCGAACGGAAATCTAAATAGTCAAACGTCGCCGATATTCCGAAGAGAAATCAATTCGCTCGGATGAGGCTTGTGGAGTATTGCGCGTTTAAGGAGAGGCTGGGAGAAGTGGTGAGGAAAGGGACGTAAAGGACCAAAGGGACCAAAAGGGGCGTGGGGGAAGGGGAAGAATGGGAATGATGGGAAGAATGGGAAAAATGGGAATGAGGGCTATAGCGGTGAGCGGGAAGCGGAATAATTAAAGGATAGTTTTTCGATTACGATTACGATTACGAGCACGAGCACGAGCACGAACCGATGACCTAAAGCTGTTCGGATTCGAGGAAGCGGTGGATGCGGTCGAGGACGGCGTGGTGGGCGGGGCCGTTGGTGGCGAGGAGGCCGGCGCGGTTATAGACGTCGGGCTTGTTATAGGAGATCGGCGCGCCGTTGAGATCGGTGAGCGTGCCGCCGGCTTCGGCGAGGATGAGGTGCGGGGCGGCGATGTCCCATTCTTTGGATTTGCCGAGCGCGAGGTTGATGTAAAGCTCGGCGTCGCCCTCGGCGATGATGCTGAGCTTGACGCCGAGCGAACCGACGTGCCAGTAGTTTTCCAGATTGAGACTGTGAATGAGCCGCATGAGGCGGCTTGTGCGGTTGGCGTTGCTTACGACCGAGCGCATGTCCTGGAGCTGCGTGCGCGTCGAGACCTGGATCGGCCGGCGGTGGTTGGCCCAGTCGGATGGCTGGGGCGGGTGGGGGACGAGTTGGCGGTAGGCGCCGCCGCCGCGGATTGCCGAATACAGGCGGCCGAGCATCGGCAGATAGACGACGGCGGCCACGGGATGCCACAGGCGGTCGTCGGGTGAGCACTCGACGAGGGCGATGTGGATGGCGAAGTTGTCGGTGTGGTTGATGAAGTCGCGCGTGCCGTCGATGGGGTCGATGATCCAGACGCGGTCGCGGTCGAGGCGTTCGTCGCTGTCGTCGCTCTCCTCGGTCAGGTAGCCGTAATGCGAGCGGGGGAAACATCGGCTGAGGCGCTCGGAAATGAGCAGGTCGGCGGCGCGGTCGGCCTCGGTGGTGGGGCCTTCGGCCTTTTCCTCGATCATGTAAGAGCCGTTGTAGTAGGAAGCGATCACGCCCCACGCGGAGATGGCGGCGTGCGTGGCCGCGTCGCGCGCGCACTTCCAGAGGGTGGGACCACTGTCGGACAGGCTCAAGGAAAACCTCTTCATGGGACCGCGCACCAATGCATACACATATTTTAGAACAGGGGGGCTGAGGGTTCAATGAAAGTGTCGATACGGCGGGCGTTTGTGGGGTCTGGAATAGCTTTTTCGTTTTAATGGCTAAAGCCGCGTAGCGAGAAGCCGGCTAAAGCCGGCTCAAATTTTAAAAAATGGCCGATAACCACCGGCTGAAGCCGGTGGCAACACATTCAGCCCGCTAAAGCGGGCAGTCAAATATCGCGGATGACGCTTGGCAACATCGGACTGCCGGGATTTCTGAGCGCGGCGGGCGCTGTTGGTGATATGATGAAGAAAATCGGGAAGTTGATATCAGAACAAGCACGCGAAAAGCGGCCTACTCGGAGGGCGAGCCATGAAATTCACGCAACTCGGCAGGACGTCGCTCAAGGTATCGACGATATGCTATGGGACATGGCAGTTCGGCGGGGACTGGGGGAGGTTCGACGAGCGCGAGGCGAAGGAGGCGATTCGGTGCGCGCTGGACATGGGGATCAATTTCTTCGACACGGCGCAGGCGTACGGGTTCGGCGTTTCGGAGCGGGTGCTCGGCGACGCGCTGCGCGGCGAGCTTAAAAGCCGCCGCGATGAGACGATCATCGCCACCAAGGGCGGGTTGCGGATGGATGGGAAGAAACTTTTGCGCGACGCGAGTCCGGAATGGTTGCGCAAGGGGGTCGAGGAAAGCCTCAAGAACCTCGGCGTGAGCTACATCGATTTATATCAGGTGCACTGGCCCGATCTTCACACGGCGCCGATCGAGACCGCGCACGCGCTCGAGCAGATGGTGCAGGAGGGGAAGATTCGATATATCGGCGTGTCGAATTACGACGTCAAGCAGATGAGCGAGTTCGAGCGCGTGCGCAAGATCGATACGCTGCAGCCGCCGTATCATTTGTTCCGGCGCGACATCGAGCAGGACGTGCTGCCGCATTGCGTCGAGAACAGGATCGGGGTGCTGGTGTATGGCCCGCTCGCGCATGGATTGCTTGGCGGGCAGTACGCGGCCGGGACGAAATTTGCCGACGACGACTGGCGCAGCAAAAGCCCGGCGTTCACGGGCGGGAAGTTCGAGCGGAACCTGGCGGTGGTCGGGCGGCTCAAGGCGCTTGGGGAGACGCTGGGGCTGACGACGGCGCAACTGGCGCTCGCGTGGGTGCTGGCCAATCCGGCGGTCGATGTGGCGATCGCCGGGGCGCGGCGGCCGCAGCAGATCGAGCAAACGGCCAAGGCCGCGGACGTGCAACTGGGCGCGAAGACGCTGGCGGAGATCGAGACCATCATGCAGGACGCGGTGCCGACGGGCGGGCCGACGCCGGAAGGAATATAATCGCTTTTGGGCGGGGTTTTTTGCTAATTTGGGCGCTGTTTCGGTCGTATCCGACGGCTTGGTTTGAGGGCGCCCGATCGCATGGTTTTCAGCTCCAATATTTTTTTATACCTGTTCCTGCCGATCGTGCTGGCGGGGTATTTTGTTTGCGTTGCGTTGAGGTGCGCGACGGGGCTCGGGCGCATACCCAATTTGTGGTTGCTCAGCGCGAGCCTGTTCTTTTACGCGTGGGGCGCGGCGTGGCTTTGCG
Source organism: bacterium (assembly GCA_021372575.1). Classification (GTDB taxonomy): domain Bacteria; phylum Sumerlaeota; class Sumerlaeia; order MVZB01; family MVZB01; genus JAJFUE01. The sequence goes on from JAJFUE010000020.1 coordinate 44,555, forward strand.
GTGTGATGCTGCTGGCGGTCGCGATCGATTACGCGGCGGGGCTGGCGATCGCGGGCGTGGCGCCGTGGGGGAAGAAACCGGTCGAGACGCTGTCCGCGATCGAACCGCGCTCGCTCCGGCAGCGCCTCGCGCTCGTCGCGGCGCTCACGGCCAACCTCGCCATCCTCGCGTTCTTCAAATACTTTAATTTCGGCATCGACAGCTACAACGCGCTCGTGGAGGCGGCGGGGCTCGATTCGCTGGCGTGCCACGCGGCGCTTCGCATCGCGCTGCCGCTGGGGATCAGCTTTTTCACGTTCCAGGCGATGAGCTACACGATCGACGTGTATCTGGGCAAGATCGCGGCGACGCGCAATCTGGTCGATTACCTGACGTTCGGCGCGTTCTTCCCCGTGCTGATTTCAGGGCCGATTTTGCGGTACGAAAATGTGGCCGATGATTTGGCGAATCGGAAAACGACGCTTGACGATTTCGCCGCGGGCGCGCGCCGGTTCATTGTCGGCCTGGCCAAGAAGATCCTGATCGCGAACGTTGTGGCGGCGCCGGCCGACCAGATTTTCGCGCTGCCGAAGGACGAGGTCACGGCGGCGCTGGCATGGCTCGCGGTGTTCAGCTACACGCTGCAAATTTATTTCGATTTCTCGGGCTACTCGGACATGGCGATCGGGCTGGCGCGCATGTTCGGGTTCCGCCTGCCGGAGAATTTCAATTATCCCTACGTCAGCCGCTCGATCGCCGAATTCTGGCGGCGGTGGCACATTTCGCTGTCGAGCTGGTTCCGCGATTACGTGTTCATGCCGCTGAACATGGCGTGGCGCGAGTGGATGCTGCCGGGCACCATCGCCGCGATCATCATCACGTTTCTGCTGACCGGATTGTGGCATGGCGCGAACTGGACGTTCGTGATTTGGGGCGCCTATCACGGCGGGTTGATCGCGATCGAGCGACTGGTCGGGCTCGACAAAAAAGGCGGCTGGCGTGATTTCATTTCGCCGCTGCGGCATGTCTATGCGCTGCTCGTGATCATGTTCGGCTGGATGCTGTTCCGTTCGGAATCGTTCCATCAGGCGACGTATTTCGCGCGCGCGATGACCGGGCTGTCGCAGAGCTACGGCGGGCTGCATGGGGCGGACTACTACCTGACCAACAAGGTGCTGGCGGCGATGGCCGCGGGGATCGTCGCCGCCACGCCGATCTATCCGTGGCTCAAGGCATGGCGCGCACGGCTGGCCGAGCGCCCGGGCCGGTTGATGCCGGCCGCGGTTTCGGCAATCAGCGTCGCCCTGCTTCTGCTGGTATTTGGACTGTGCGCGATGGAACTGGCCGCGCTCACGCACAACGCGTTTATCTATTTCAGGTTCTAGTGCAGGTCACGAAAGACACGAAAGAACACGAAAAAGCTTACAGCGATCGAGACCGGGGATTCATGCATCAGGGCAAACTCAAGATCATCGAGAATATTGTGATCGCGGCGGCGTTTGTGGCGCTGATCGGCGCGCCGCTGGCGCTGGAGATGATCAATATTCGTCCGGGTCCGGAATTGGTCGAAAACAGGCGGCTTGCCGAGGCGCCGCGGCTGGATGCCGGCCTGGCGGATTTCCCGAAGGCGTTCGAGCCGTATTTCAACGATCACTTCCGGCTGCGCAATCCGCTGATCGTGATGGAGAAATACGTCACCGCGCGCGTGCTGAACATGTCGCCGTCGAGCAAGGTGATCATCGGCAAGGGGGATTGGCTTTTTTCCGGCGAAGGGGACGCGATCAAAAATTTTACGGGCGATCCGCCGCTGACCCAGGATGAAATGTATGCGTGGGCGAAGGTGATCCAGGAGCGGTGCCGGTGGTTCAAGGCGCGAGGCATCCATTACATGATGGTGGTCGTGCCGGAGAAGCAGACGATCTACCCCGAGTTCATGCCGGACAATATCAAGCCGTGCGCGCCGAGCCAGTCGCGGCTGGAGAACCTGATCAATTACCTGCGCGCCAACACGCAGGCGGACATCATCCATTTGCGGCCGGCGCTGATGGACGCCAAGACGAGCCACCAGCTTTATCTTTATCGCGACACGCACTGGAACTACGAGGGCGCCTACGTCGCTTACGAACAAATCGTTACGATGCTGTCGAACCAGTTCCCGGGGCTTGCGCCGATCCCGCGCGCGAAATTCAAGATGATGCCGAACACGATCAACGACGGCGACCTGGTGAACCTCATGGGGCTGACGGGGATTTACAGCGAGAACTGGGAGAAGCTTGAAGTGGCCGAGCCGCGCGCGCGGGTGGTCGATGCGAGCCAGTATGACCTGGCCTCGATCACGCAGGAGCGCTACCAGGCGCACGCGACCGAGATCGACGACCCGAAGCTGCCGAAGGCGGTCATGTATCGCGACTCGTTCTCGACAATTTTGATGCCGATGCTGTCGGAGCATTTCCGGCGCATCGTGTATATCTGGAACGCCAACTACAAGGCCGAGTGGGGCTGCGATTTCGATCCGACGATCATTGCGAAGGAAAAGCCGGACGTGTTCATCGAGGAATTCGTCGAGCGGAAAATAGGAGACATACCGACGAACTGGACGATTCGTGAGATGAAATAATCATTGCCGCAGAAGCGAACGCGCGGGCAGTGCGGCATTCAATAAATATTTTTATCCTTTGCCGGCTGAAGTCGGGTGTGTGTTTAGCGTCGTCATCACATTGCATCATCGCATGCCGGGAGAAAACGAAAGAAAGCGTGCCATTTCGTTTGATCCGCGCCTTCAGCGCTCCATATTCATTGGGCGATCCTTGTCCTGGGGCTTCGCTTCGCTGCGCCCCAGGCTGGGATGAATTCGCGCCGTTGGCGCTTTGGTTGACGGCATCATTCGATTTTCATTAATCTCATAGGGAACGAGGGCAATATTTTTTGCATCATCGCTTTTGGTTTCCACGCCCGTGGTATTCGCGACCCTGAATAAACCCGACTCAAAATATTGGTGTGAATGCGAAATCGTGCGCCCCAACGTCTCCGCCGACGGCGTGTACAGCTTCGTAATTGTTGTTATCTGGTTTTCAGAAATCGAGGCGAAGATGGCAGTCGAATTCCGACTGCGACCATGATACAGCAACTGCGGCGGGATCTCGCCATTTTGACAAGGGATCGCGTATAGATGATCAATCGGTCCGCGCGGCCATGATGATGAAGAGGAATATTTCGCCAAGAGGAAATCCAAATATCTGGATTCGGTTTCCGAGGAATCGGTAACGAATCCTTGAACACGCGAAAGCCAGATATGCTTGTCCGGGCTTTCCCACACTGATGTCGTGACGCACGACTGGCACAAAAAACATAACACCATTGCCAAGATGTGGTGCTTCATTTTGGTCCAATCCTGCCGATTGCATTCCATGTCGCTTTGGGCCGAAGCGACCTACTGACTTACATCTTCGGGGCGTAGTTTTTTTCGTAGTAATTCATGTATTCGCCGGACATGACGCGGCGCCACCAGGGTTCGTTTTGTTGATACCAACGGACGGTGGCGGCGAGGCCCTGTTCGAATTGGATTTGCGGTTTCCAGCCGAGCTCGCCGTGGATCTTCGCGGGGTCGATCGCGTAGCGGCGGTCGTGGCCGGGGCGGTCTTTCACGTAGCGGATGAGGCTTTCGGGCTTGCCGAGGATTTTGAGGATCGTCTTGACGATGTCGATGTTGGCCCACTCGTTATCGGCGCCGATGTTATAGACCTCGCCGGGGCGGCCTTGTTCGGCGACCGTCAATACGGCGCGGCAGTGGTCCTCGACGTGAATCCAGTCGCGCACGTTTTTGCCGTCGCCATAGACCGGCAGCTCGCCGTCGCCCATCGCCTTGATGATCATGAGCGGGATGAGTTTCTCGGGGAACTGCCACGGGCCGTAGTTGTTCGAGCATCGCGTGACGAGGACCGGGTAGTCGTGCGTGTGGAACCACGCGCGGCACAGGAGGTCGCCGGCGGCCTTGGAAGCCGAATACGGGCTGTTGGCGGCGATCGGGGTGGTCTCGCTGAATTTGCCCTCGGCGCCGAGCGAGCCATAGACTTCATCCGTCGAGACCTGCACGAAACGCTCGACGCCGGCGGCCATCGCGACGGAGAGGAGCGTCTGGACGCCCATGACGTTCGTGCGCACGAACTCGGCGGCGGACAGGATCGAGCGATCGACGTGCGACTCGGCGGCGAAGTGGATGATCGTATCGACGCCGTGCCGGCGCAGGGTTTCATCGACCTTGGCGCTGTCGCAGATGTCGCCGCGGATAAACGTGTAATTGGGATGGGCGTCGAGGTCGGCGACGCTTTCGAGGTTGCCGGCGTAGGTGAGGGCGTCGTAGTTGACGAGGCGCACGCCGGGGCGTTCGGCCAGGATCATGCGGACGAAGTTGGAGCCGATGAAGCCGGCGCCGCCGGTCACGAGGATCGAGCGCAGCGTGTGTTGGGTCGTCTGGGTCATGCGGTGCCGTCTTTGAGGTCGTTGAGTAAGCCTGCGAGGTATGAGGAATACTCGCAGCGCGGCATTTTTTCGATGAGATTCCCGAAGGTTTCAAGGTCGATGAACTGCATGTGGTGCGCGGCTTCCTCGGGGCAGCCGATCTTGAGGCTCTGGCGCGCCTCGATGAGTGCGATGAAGTCGCTGGCTTCCTTGAGGCTGGTGCTGGTGCCGGTGTCGAGCCATGCGAAGCCGCGGCTGAGGATCGAGACCGTGAGGTCGCCGCGCTCGAGATAGACGCGGTTGACGTCGGTGATCTCGAGTTCGCCGCGCGCGGAGGGATTGAGGTTTTTGCAGATATCGACGACCTTGCCGTCGTAGAGGTAAAGCCCCGGGACGGCGTAGCGCGACTTCGGCGACTTGGGCTTCTCTTCGATCGAGATCACGCGGCAGTTGTCGTCGAACTCGACGACGCCGTAGCGCTCGGGGTCGTTAACCGGGTCGGCGAAGATGTGGCCGCCGCTCATGAAGCTCCTGAACAGCTTGTCGAATTCGAAGTGGCCGTAAAAGATGTTGTCGCCGAGGATGAGCGCGACGGGGTCGCCGGCGATGAATTCCTCGGCGATGAGGAACGCCTGCGCGATGCCCTTGGGGGCGGCCTGCTCACGGTAGGTGATCTCGATACCCCACTGGCGGCCGTCGCCGAGGAGCGCCTCGAAGCGCGGCAGGTCGGCAGGGGTCGAGATGAGGCACACCTGGCGAATCCCGCCCAGCATGAGGGTCGTGAGCGGGTAGTAGATCATCGGCTTGTCATAGACAGGCTGAAGCTGCTTGCTCGCGACAAGGGTGAGCGGGTAAAGCCGAGTCCCCGCGCCGCCGGCCAGAATGATGCCTTTTTCGATCATTGTTGTTCACCCATGGATCGTGGATCGTGATAATTTCATCGTGCTCGTGCTCGTAATCGTAATCGTAATCGTAATCGAACCGGCTCGGACTTGCTATAGTGGTTCTGAAAAGTTTTGTCCGAGAAGTTCTGTCGCGTCTCACGATTACGATTACGATTACGAGCACGAGCACGAGGCGGACAAAACTTTCGAGAAGCACTCTAATCCCTCGCTTACGCTCGGGCTACTGCATCATACCTGCCCCATTTTCGCCATCAGTTCGCGGAACGTCTGCGCGGTGACGTCGCGCTTGGAGAGGATCGGGGTTTCGACTGGCCACTGGACGGCGACGTCCGAGTCGTCCCACCTGAATCCGTCCTCGAGGTTGGGGTCGTATTCCTTGCTGCACTTGTAAAGGACCTCGGCCTCGTCGCTCAGGACGGCGTAGCCGTGGGCGAATCCGACGGGCACGAAAAACGTCTTGAAGCTCTCGGGGGTCAGCTCGATGCCGAACCACTTGCCGAGCGTGGGCGAGCCGGGGCGGATATCGACGGCGACGTCCCAGACCTTGCCGCGGATGCAACGGACGAGCTTGGCCTGGCCTTCGCCGCGCTGGAAGTGCAGACCGCGCACGGTGTTGAGGACGGATTTGACGTGGTTGTCCTGGCGCCACGGCAGGTCGATGCCGTGCTTGCGGAAGCGCGCCTCGTTGAAGCTTTCAAAGAAAAAGCCGCGGTCGTCGGGATAGACGGTTGGCGTGACGATAAGCAGGCCGGCGATCGGGCCCTGTTCGACTTTCATGACGGATCCTGACGCTGGAAATCAACCTTCGCGCCGGCGCAAAACAACGCACGACAGCGGCGCAAATGGATGAACCAAGCTATTAAAACGGGGGAGGGATTGTCAAGGAAGCGGATAGGCCAACAGTAAATGAGGGCCGGTGATCCAGGAGGCCGCGGCGGCACAGGCGGTTATTCCGGCCGGGCCTCGAGGGTAGCCTCGCGGGCCATGCGGTAATTGGGATAATAGCGGAGCAGTTGTTCGAAACACGGGCGGACGAGATCGTCTCCGCCGGCCGCGGCAATGCCGTTCAGGCGCAACAGGATGCTTTCGGCGCGAACCTGGCGGCGCCACCATGGCAACGAGGGGAGTTCCTGAAGTTCCCGCGATATCTCGCCCGTCATGGAGGCAATACGGTCGCGGGTGAGTTCATGCTCGGAAATCGTAACGGCGTTCTCCGGGATTCGGCGCAGCCAAACGGCGAAGAATTCATCGATATAGACCGGCGCCCAGTCGGGATTATCCACGGGCTTGAATGAAAGCGGGATCAGGCCGAGCGACAGCGAAAACACGGCGACATTCACGTGGCGCATGTCGAGGAGCCGCTTCATGAGGGCGGGGTGCTGGATCGCGGGGAAATATTCATCCTGCCAGAACGAGACCGGAAAGGCTTCGGGCCGGTTATCCACGTAGGCGGGAAGGGGGTAAATGTTGTATTCAACGAGACTGCCGATGTCGAAATCGGACAGGACCGGGCCGGGAACCGCGTGCCCGCTCATGAATTTGCGCAGGCGCTCGTAACGGGCGGGTTCGTCCAGGCCGAATGGGGTCGGCGCGATCGGCGGCGGGAACGCAAATGAATAAGTGCCGTTGAGGACGGCGCCGATCAGGAACAGGTTCATACAAAGCGCAGCCGGCGCGAGCGCGCGCCGCAGGACCGCGACAACAGGGATGTTCGAAGAAGATTGCGATACGGCCGGACCCGGCCTGGATGATTTCGCGGCCTTGGCTCGCGCCCTTCTTGCGGCCCGCGAGGCCGGCGTAGAGGCGACGCTTTCCGTTTGGGACAGGGCTATATTGGGAAAGCGAGAACGTGCGATCAGCGGAAGCGCGGCTAACGCAAGGAGCGGGGAATGGCGGGCCATGACGAGCGACGCCACCAACGCGGTCACGGCAACGATCAGGTTGGCCAGGCCGGAGGCCCGTCGATCGCTCAGCAAGATCGCAACCGCCGAGAGGACGGTCATGGCCATCAGGATCGGGAGCGCGATGAGCATCGGGTTGATCGCGATTTTCGAAAGGGTCCATGGCGACACATTTTCGATGAGCGTGACGCCGTAATTGTTCATGATCCGGAACGGGTAGGCCAGCCCCGACCAGCCGTTGGGGTTGGCGCAACAGGCGGCCACGGAGCCCGCGAGCCAGGCGGCTTCAACGAGAAACCGCCTCCGGGACGGGCTCTCGAAAAAACGCTCGAGGGCGATCGCGCCCATCATCCCGAGGCCGAAGATGAAATAAATATGCGTGTTCACCCACGCAGCCATGACGAGGATCGTGAGCAGCCGAGTGATCACGGCGAATCGGGAGCCGCGGATCAGTTCAAAACACAGAAGGAATAAGCCGACAAGCAGGAATGAAAAAAGCTCGGGGCGCAAGTGGGAGCGGTAGCCGAGGATTACGGCGGAGAGCAGCGCTGACAGCCAAATCCCTGCGCCCAACGGACGGGCGGCGGACTTTCGCGCGGCAGCGAGCGCAAATCCGAGCGCGGCACAAAGTATGATCGCTTTTAAAAAGATCAGGCCGTTGAGCCCGACGCGCGAATGCAGGACGGCAACGCCGCATTCGAAGAGCCAGTGATGATTGACGCAGGGGAAATCGGGGTTTGTGTAGGTGAGGAGGTTTGTTTTCGGAACGGAGCCGGAGTCGAGAATGATGCGGCCGAGGAGAATGTGGCGACCCAGGTCTTCGGTGAAACTGATGCCCGGAGTCAGCCCGAGGCAGAACATGAGCGCGAGCGGTCCAACGAATGCGGCGAGCGTGACGGGGCGCGGGAGCTTCATGCGTTTCATCCTCGCCTGCATGATTCACGCGCGCTCGACAGCAGTCAAGCCGAACAGGTAACAGAGCATTTGCGCTCGCCGCGCTCGCCTTCGCCTGCCTGTTCATGCGGCGGCTCGAATATCAGAGCTTGACCGCAAGGCGCACTTAGAGCACGATTTTTATTGACCTTGTGCCCATTTGGGTGGGTAGCTCAGTTGGTTAGAGCACCAGCCTTACAAGCTGGGGGTCCAGGGTTCGAGTCCCTGCCCACCCACCAATTCACCATTCACCATCCTTCACGGCCGGTCCTCGTAGCTCCAATATTCGGGCAGGTCGAGCAGGTATTCCGTGTCGGGCAGGCCGAATTTGTCCTCGCGCATGTAGAGGTCGTGGCGCGTCTTGGGTGGGCGCTTGAGGTCGGCCAGGATCACTTCGACGTTCCGCCGCAGCGTCGGGTCGGGATCGTTGCGGTAGCGTTCGAGGTACGGCCGCACGGGCTTGCCGAGGCCTTCCAGCGCGTGGCCCGCCATCCATTCGTGGCCGCCGACGCGCAGTTGCGGGATGAGGATCTCGGTGATGCGCCCGATCCGGCGGGTGCGGCCGGTCGAGCCGAGGATAATCGCCGCCAGCCAGCGGCGCTGGGGGTCCCCGGAGTCGAGCGAGACTTCCAGTTCGTGCGTCGCCAGTTTCGGGTGATCGATCAGGTATTTGGCCGTCCCCTTGGCGTTGTCCAGACTCCGCCAATCGTCCAGCCAGCCGCCGGACTCGAGGTGATACTCGTCGTCCAGGTTTTCAAGCAGCACGGCGATGAGGCGGGGTGGCGGGCCGCCGGGGTATTCGTGCGGCGCGGGCAGCGCGTCGGCGGCCCACAGCCGCTGTTGGCGGTCATCAGAGTCGAGCGCCTGCTCCAGTTTCCGGATCACCATCGGCGAGCGCAGCCGGTCCAGTTCATGGACTGCTTCCTGGGCGTTGTTGGTGACGCCGTCCGCATGGAGCTGCAGGATCAGGTGGTCGATCATCGCCGGGCTGGGGCGGTAACCGGGCATCTGCAGCAGCAGCCGCGCGACGCGCCGGTGGAAGATGCGGTTGTCGTCGCTGGAGCGCAGCGCGGCCTCGAGGATCTCGCGCTTGGCGGGGATCCGGCATCTGCCGAGCGCATTGGATGTCTGATCGACCGTTTCGCCAGCAATGTCGTAGTCGAGCTTTAGGTTCTCGACGAGGGCGCGGAAGAGGCGCGGCGTCATTTTCGCCGGATTCGGTCCTTGAACGAGCGCCAGCGCGGCGCGGCCTTGGGCCTGCGGGTCCTTCGAGCCGACGAGCTTTTCGAGGCGCTCGCGTTTGCCGGGAACGTCACGCCGCGCAAGGATTTCGAGCGCCGTCTCGGCGTTGCCCGCGATGCCGTCGTCCTCGAGGTTCTCGGCCAGCAGGGCCAGTTCGGCGGGGGCGGGCTTGTAGCTCATGTCGTATTGCAGCGCCAGCGCGGCGAGGCGGGCGAGTTGCGAGTCCGTGCTCCGCTCGTCATCCCGCAGCAGCTTCGTCCGCGCATCGGCCAGCGGCTGCGCCAGCTGCGCATTGATCATCCAATCGACGGCGCCGCGCGCGGCGTCGGCGAGCGAACCCGTGCGCAGGTTCTCGTTCATCAGCCCGAGCAACTCGAGCGTGGGGGTCGTCATGGGGTGGTTCGCCACCAACACGGCGAGGATCTTGCGCTGCTGCGTGTCGGTCGTCGATGCAAACGCCCGTTGGATCGCATCCAGCTTGTTGGCGCCGGACTGCCACTGGAGGGCGCGCCATGCGCGCTGGGCGTTCTTCGGGACGTCATCGACGCGGAAGTCGTCGATCAGCTCGGCCAGGGTTCTTTCGCCGGGCTCCTTGAACAGGCGCCGGCGGATCGAGAGCTCAATCTCCCTCGCCGTTGCCGCGACGGCGCGGTCGGGGGTCTGCACGAGCGGCGAGATCGCCTTGAGGTCGGCCTCCGTGCCGAGGTCGCGCAAGACGTTCGCGGCGGCGCGGCGGCGGGTCGCGTCGGGGCCCTTGGCCCACTCGAGGATCATCGCGCGGCCGGCGAGCTTGAGCAGCGCCTTTTCGCCGTCTTCATCGACCCACGTCTTCTCCCTGTTGGCGACGGCAATCGCCAGCGCCGGGATCGCCGGCGCGGCGGCCGGGCCCATGTCGCCGAGGATTTCGGCATAGAGCCGGCGGATGTTGCCTTTTTCGGGATCGTTCACCCCCTCGATGAGCAGCGGCAGGGCGGCGGTTTGGTCGATTTGCGCGATGGGCCAAATCAGGTCGCGGCTGACCCCGTGCGGGTCGTCCCGGTAAGTTTCGAGCAGTTGTGGCAGAACCGGCGCGGCGGCCGGGCCCAGGGCTCCGAGTCCCTCGGCGGCGGCGCGGCGGATTTCATCGTCGTTGTCGTTCAGCATGCGCACGAGCAGCGGCAGGACCGTCGATCTGGGGCGGCCGATCCCGGCCAGGTTTTTCACCGCCCAATAACGGATTTGGCTGTCCGGGTCGTAAAGCGCGTCCAGCAGTTCGGGCATGGCCGCCTCGGCCGCCGGCGAGCCGATCGCGCCGAGCGCCTGCATCGCCTCGACTGCGGCCCAGTTCCACTCATACGCATTCCCGATAGTCCTGTCGTGGGCGCGTTTCCGGGCGTCGCGCGTTGCGGCCGCGAGCGCCGGAACCGCGGCGGCGGCACTTGGGCCCATCTTGCCCAGCGTCTCCGCGGCATTCTTGCAAACGCCCGCGTCGCTTCCTTTCAGGCGTTCGATCAATTGTGCCAGCGTCTGCGTTGTGCGCGGGGCTTTTGGCGCCGGCGCGAGCGTCGGCAGCAGGTGCTCATTGGGCGCCACGTCACGCAGGACGGATTCGATGCTGTTCTTGAGGCCCTGATTGCCGGGCGCGGACCAGGCCCGCACCAGATCCGGCGCAAGCGGCCGGCCTTCGGCGCCAAGGTTGCCCATGGTATTGAGCGCCTGCCAGATCCGGTTTCTGTCGCCCGTGGCCAGGTCGGCCCGGTAGCGCGCGATGAGCGCGTCCAGAACCTGCCTGCGCAAATCCGGCGGCAGCTGCTTGTCGGGTTTGTTGTCCCTGGCGTCGGCCAGCGCTCGGATCAGCCCCATTTCGATTTCGCAGGCATCGCCGGGCGAGGCGCCGGCGAGCATTTGCGCGGCGTCGCCGACCCACTCCCTCGTGGGAAACGGCGACATCCTGGCCGAGTAAAGCGCCATCCAGCGGACTTTGTCGTTGGCGTCCTTGAACGCGCGACGATAGGCCTGCACGAAACGCTCGCCGACCTGTTTCGATTCGGCAGCCGCGCTGTAATGGTTGAATTGAAGCACTTCGATTGCGCAGAGCCGGTGTTGGGGGTCGGGATCGTCGCAGGCGGCAAACACGGCGTCGATGCCGGCCGGGCCGATTTCCCACAGGACGGACCCCGCGATCATGCACAGATACAGGTTCTCGTTGTAGAGCAGGGGCTTGAGGGCCGGGATCGCATCGCGCGGATCGACGCCGTGCGCCACGAGCTGCCGCACCTCGGATTTGGGGCTGTTGTTGAGGGTCTGGCCGTTCTTGAGCCGTGCGATCATGGCGTCAATCGCGGGATTCGATTGGGCTGCGAGCGCGCGGCCGGCGATGCAGATGAACAGCAGTGCGATCAGCTTGCGGGCTACGGGGTGCGGCATTTGGCCTGGGTCCTTCGGACTGAATGGTCCTGAAACGAGTGCTGGCTATCAGAACATCGCCGATCGGCATAAGTTTGGGTGTTTGTCGGGTCTTGTGAGAAAATCGATTCACGGTTGTCAAATTCGGCCGATGGCGGGAATCGCGATGGTCTCCATTCGGTTCATGCGGGTCCTTGGGTTATGCGGATGTTTTCTGGCCGCGGTATCGGCGACGGCATACGAGATGCCCCCGTTCGTCAAGCAGATTGTCGATCCGGGCCAGGCGCCGTGGGGGAAGCAACTGGCCGACCTCGACGGCGACGGGTTCGTCGATATCGTCGAGGGCGGCGGCTACGTCAACATGCAGAATGTTTATTGGTATCGCTACCCGGACTGGGCGAAATTCCAGATCGGGACGGTCGGCGGGGACGATGATTTGCAGGTCGGCGACATCAACGGCGACGGCGCGCCGGACGTGGTCGTCAACGGCGGGATTTACTGGTATGCGAATCCGCGCGGGTCGGGCGGCGACGTGACGGCACCGTGGACGCGGCACACGATCGATGCGGGGCTCAACACGCACGACCTTGCGCTGGGCGACATCGATCGGGACGGCAAGGTGGACGTCGTGACGCGCGGCGCGGGCGATTCCGGGCCGACGTATATCCTGTTTCAGAACGGGCCCGACGACTGGACGCGTGTGCAGTTGACGAATGCGCCGATCGGCGAGGGGACCGCGCTCGGCGACATCGATCGCGACGGGAAGCTCGACATTGCGGCCAACGGTTACTGGCTCAGGCAGCCGGCGAATCCGCGAACGGATGCGTGGGCGAAATACGATTTCGGTGCGTGGGCGTCGATGGCGGCGGTTGGCCTGGCGGATATCAACAGGGACGGGCGGCTCGATGTCTTCCTGGCGCCCTCGGAAACCGGCGCGGGGATCCTGGCCTGGTTTGAGGCGCCGGAGGACCCGGCCGTGGACCCATGGACGCGCCACGACATCATGGCGGCTGAGGACCTGCATCGGTTTCACCTGGTCGATATGAACCGCGACGGCGAACTGGACATTGCGTTCGGCGAAATGCACCAGTCCCCGCTCAAGCGGCTGGGGGTTTTGTATAACAACGGCGCGGGGACGTCGTGGACGCTGGATGTGTTCAGCACGGGCGGCGCGCACAACATCGCCGTTGGAGATGTCGGCAACGACGGCGACCTCGACATCCTGAGCGCGAACTGGAACGTCAGCGCGCCCGATGGCGGCGCGATCAATGTGTGGATCAATCAACTGGATCCCGACATCACGGCGCCGGCGGTCGCGATCACGGCGCCGGCGAACGACGCGGTCGTGAGCGGGACGGTGGAGGTTGCCGCGGATGCGTCGGATAACGCGGGGGTGGCGGGTGTGCAGTTCCGGGTCGATGACGCGGCGCTGGGCGAGGAGGATGTCGCCGCGCCGTATGCGGTGACGTGGGACACGGATTTCGTGGCGACGGGCACGCACACGCTGCGGGCGGTGGCGCGCGACACGGCGGGGAACATAACGACGAGCACGCTGGTCACGGTGCGTGTCGCGCGCCCGAAAATGGCGGCGGCGCGGCAGTGGCGGTATTACGGGCCGCGCCGATAGATGATCAAATCCGTGGTGGCAGAATTGGTTTTAATTTGATTGATGGCTAAAGCCGGCTAAGAATAATAAATAATGGGCCGATGACCACCGGCTGAAGCCGGGTATGTGTTTAGCGCGTTGGTAATCGGTTGTTGTGAGCGCATGGTGAAAAGCGCGCGCTGAAAGCGCAACAAGAATATAGCCTGGGGCAAAGCGAAGCGACGCCCCAGGTCAGAATCGCATCACGTTAGGAAGCTCTGAAAGAGCGGAAGAAACCCGTGGTCCATTTCTTTCGCG
>JAJFUE010000022.1 GCA_021372575.1 bacterium
CGACAAGCGACTGGATCAGCGTATTCCTTCTCGCGAAATAAAGCTCGTCGTAGCGCGCGGCCGGTGGCGTCATCGCGGCCGAGGCCGGCGGGACGGCGTTGATCGCGTCGCCGATCACGCGGCCCCGCATCGATTCGAACAGCCGAGGCATCACACGCCGGCACGCATTGCGAATGGACGCGCGCGTCGATTCACCCAGCAGCCGGCGGTAAATGCTATGAAGCGACATCCGCCGGTTCCTGCTTTGTGTTCTGTATTAATTCCGCACTCCGCATTCCGCACTCCGCACTCGACATGACTTCGTCTCGCAATACTTCTAAAAACGCGCGGCCGTACTTCATGTCTGGCTCGAGGTAATTGCTCTCGGCCCACTCGTTCCACGACTTGACGAACACGAGGCGGTGCTCGCGCGGCTTGTGCATGACGCGGCCGAGCACGTTGCGCACATGGACGCGGAACGCCTCGGGCGTGCAGCCCGTCAGGATCGTCGCGTCGTCGCTGCACCGCGGCGAGTTGTCCCACCCCGCCACGATCGACGGGTAGTGGTCGTCGCGCACCGGGTAGTCGGGATACTTCGGACCGTGCATGTACTGCGCGGCGTCGGCGAAATCATAGACGTGCGCCGGCCGCCGCATCAGCTTGCGCAGGAACGGACGCAAGCGGTGGTCGCGGTAAAGCCAGCGCATGACGCTCTGGTGCGAGAATGTCGAGCCGTCGAAGCCCCACTGGTGGCCCGGCCAATCGTCCTGCTTGTAGGCGATCACGTGCAGCCCCGGCAGCCCGGCCTTGACCGCGAGTTCCTTCCACAGCCGCACGAACGCGACCGCGTTCAGCTCCGGCAGCTTCGGCATGTCGTCGGGCCGGAACAGCATGAACAGCGGCTTGCCATCAACTCTTAGATATCTCGGGTCGCGGAACGCCGGCAGCAGATAATTGAAATGTGCGATGTAGTCATCGACGCCGGGGTAGGTCTGCTCCATGAGGATGCGGCCCTTGGCGCCGTACCACACGCCCTTCCACGTTTCGTTGGCCCACGCGATGCAGAACGGAAAATCGGGCCGGCCGCGGGCGATGACCTCCTGCAGCGGGCGCTCCATCAGCAGCTTGCCGCCGAACCAGTAATGCCAGTAGCAGAATGCCTCGATGCCGTGCTCGCGCGCGAGCTCGGCCTGCTGCTCGCGGACCTCGGGCACCCTCAAGTCGTAGAAGCCGAGTTCGGAAGGAATGCGCGGCTGGTAGTGGCCGGGGAAGAGCGGCCGCGCGCGCACGACGTTGCTCCATTCGGTGAAGCCCTTGCCGTGCCACGCGTCGTTTTCGGGGAACGGATGATATTGCGGCAGGTAGTTAGCGATCAGGCGCGCTTTGGGCTGCCGCGAAGTCATCGGTGTCTTCCCCTGCTGTTCGATCACGATGTCGTCATCACTTGACGCTGACCGTCATCGGCCAGGTCTTGTCTCCGTAATGGATCATAAGCTTGTTTTCGGGCTTCAGCTTGTCGGCCGGGACGATAATGGCCCAGCCCTGCGCGACTTTGTAGTCGGGATAATTCTTTTTGACGTCGCCGCGGGTCATCGAGCGGGCTTCGTAACTTTCGCCGTTCAGCTCGTAGGTCACGTCAAGCGGTTCGTCGGCGATGTACCAGCCCTTGAGTTCGAGCGGCTTGCCCGGCTCGAGCCGGTAGTTGTGCGTGCTGGCGTTGGGGGTCGAGATGCCGAATTTGGGCGCTTTCATGACGGCCATCGTCGGCAGGGCCGGCGCGGGCTTGTTGTTGCCGGCCGCGGTGGAGCCCTCGGTGCCGGATTGCTTGTTGCACGAAACAACCCCTGCCAGCAGCATGACCGCCAGGCTGACTTGAACGAGCATCTTGCGCATCGCGCGTGTGTCTCCTTGCCTCGGCACTGTTGATCATTCCCCCAAAGGGAACACACCGCAAGAGTCTATCCCACCGCCATGCCGGTTTCAATCCCTATTGGCGCATTCCTATCGGCGCTGGATGAGCCGATCGATCGCCGGGTTCGGGATCAGGCACAGGCATTCCAGGAAATTGTTGCCGCCGAGCGGAAGATCGATCACCCGCGCCCCCGGCGGCAGCTTGTCGGGCGTGGCGTCGAGGATCCGGAATTTCTTCAAATCGATGCGGCTGTCCGCGGGCGCGATCCGTTCGCGGCGAAGGACGATCGGGTCTCCGAGGACGAGGTTCACGTTACGCTTGAGCAGGTAATCGAGCGTGGGCAACCGGCGCCGCGCCGGACCGTTGCCGACCGCGATTCCGTGGCGTGCGATCCACGGATCGTTGCGGCCGGACATATCGACCGTGTCGAGCCGCGAGTAATACGGGATCGCGCCGGCCGCGGTGGTCGCAATCACGACGTGGCTGCCGCCGAGGTCATGGCCCAGCCGCCGGCCGATACTGATCCAATCGATGCCGCCCGGCCGCACGTGGCTCGCCAACTCGGGAATCGATTGGACGCCCGCCCGCTCGACGCCGCCCCAGCCGTCGAACGTGATCGCGTGATGGATCGTCCCGATGAACGTCAGCAGCAGGAGCGCGTTTCGAACCGATATCTGCTGGACGTGCTGGAACATGACCCACACGGTCACGATCGCCAGCATCGGCAGCGCCGGGACGATCATGCGGAATTCCATGTCGTCGCCGCCGGCGACGATCGCATAGGCGAGCCATGCCGCCGGCGCGAGCGCGACGAGCCGCAGCGACGGCTTGGCCCCGAGCAGCCTCGGCAACGCCGAGAGCAACACGAACGGAAGCCAGACGAGCAGATACGACAGGAAGAAAATATAAACATAAAAGAGCCCGAACCTGAGCGCATTTCCCGTGCCCGCCCACTCGTGGAACGCGTTGGGCACGACCGTCCCGTAATAGGAAAATTTCCACGCGAACCACGCGCCGACGATCAGCACCGCGGGGCCGATCAGCCACCCGAGGCGGCGCGCGCGTTCGGCACGTTGAGGCGTCCACCGCCAGATCCAGGTCGCAACGGCGCCGCCGGTGACCGCGACAAAGACAGCGCTATCGAGCCGCACCAGCAGCGCGACGGCGATCAGCAGCGACATGGCGAAAAGCGACGACGCCCGCGGCGGCCATGGGCCCTCGATCAGCTTCGCCGCGGCATGCACGAGCGCCGTCGCCGCGAGCGTTTGCAGCATCGTCCCGCACCCGCCGGTCGCCCACGCACTGAACGAGTAGTTCGTCCCCAGGATCAGCAGCACGAGCATCGCCTGGCCGCGCGTGAGCTGGCACCGACCGCAGAGGCGCCACGTGACGAGCAGCACGCCCAGCAGGCAGGCCATCCCGGCGACGAACGAGAACTCGACCGGGTCGCGCCCCAGCGCGATCGGCGCCGCCATGAGCACGGTCCACAGGAAACTGTCGTATCCCTCGCCGCGCTCGCCCTGGTTCCAGACCAGGCCGCGGCCCTCGGCCAGGTTGCGGGCATACTGGAACCGGATGAACGCGTCGTCCTGGATGAACCGGTCCGACCATGCCATCAGCAGCAGCACGCCGATGAGCGCGATCGCAAACAGTTGCGGGCGGGGTGCTTGCATCGATCCAACACTCGTCCAATCTGCGCGTCCGGGTGGCCGGATATGAGAATATTACAATCGAAGCGTTATTGTTCACCACTAAATTGAATCATGCGATACTCCATTTCTTTTATCATTTGTGTATTATAATTATAATAAGCGAACAATATTAGGATATTAGGACCCAATATTCTTATTGGAATTTTGTGGTTTACGGACTCATTTCTGGAATATAGAATCCCTGAAGTATGTCTCCGGGCGCGCCGGGGCCCCGATATTTGCCTGTCGCGCGAATTGAAATTGCTGGACTTGCCTTGGCCTGCCAAGTTTTCTTAGGCCGTTTTGACTCGAAAGGAATATCCTTAAATCCAAGCGCTTCGAATGTTGTTGAAGAGCTTTCATCGGGCATCCTGTCAAACCGGAGTCTTGCTCATGAATCATGCGCTTCAAATAAATCGGGTTATTATTGGGATTATCGTCTTGGGCATTGGACTCTCCCAGATTTCATTGGCGGCCAGCTATTACGTCCGGCCCGGCGCCGGCGGCAACGGCGCCGATTGGGCGCGCGCCTACAGCGCCCTCCCATCGACGCTGGTGCGCGGCGCCACGTATTATCTCGCCGCCGGCAATTATCCGAGCCACTCGTTCGACGACGCCGAGAACGGCAGGCTCCCGATCACGATCCGGAAGGCGACGATTACCGACCACGGCACGGACATCGGCTGGAACGACGCGTATGCCGGCCAGGCCGTGTTCAGTGCCGACTGGGTGTTTCACAAGGGTTATTACGTGATCGACGGCGGGGGGCGTAACGAGGCCGACTGGCGCCAGATCGACGCCTATGGCATCAAGATCGTCATCGGCGCCGCCACGCGGCAGAACGATCTCATCGGCGGGGTCATGGTCCCCGACCGCGTCACGAGCATCACGCTGCTCAACATCGCGATGACCGGCCCGGGGTGCGCCTACGGCCAGGTCGCGGGCCGCGGCGTGAACATCGCCAGCGCCGGCGCGTTTGAAATCGCGATCGGCAAATGCCTTTTCCGCAACACGTCGGTGCCGATCCTGACGCGCGGCGTCCAGGGCATGGTCGTCGAGCAGTGCTGGGTCGGGCCCAATTACCCGATCTACGACGGCTATCATTGCGAAGGCTGGAGCGACTCCAACAGCCAGAACGTCACGATCCGCAACAATCGCTTCGTCGATATCATGAACACGGCCTTCATCACCGTGCTCACGTCGGTCGGGCCGCTCGTGCACAACAACTGGAGCATTTACGGCAACGTGTTCATGCACGACCCGCCGAACGTGTGGAACGGGTGGGGTGTCGGCAACGGCATCATCGCCGTCATCAACAACAACACGGCCGTCGGGTGGCGCGTCTATAACAACACGATCGTGGGCACGCGCGGCTGGTTTGCGTCGATCGACATCCCCGGCAGCAACAACACGGTGATCAACAACATCTGGTATCAACTCGGGACAAATCCGCAGGGCAATCCGACCGGCATGGGCATCACCGGCGCCGACGTCAAGGGCGGCAATTGGTTCTTCCTCGACAACGGCGCGGCGATCAACCCGGGCGCGCGCGGCACGAACGACGTGCTCGGATCGGGCGACCCGTTCATGAACTGGCAGGCGGGCGACGTGCGGCTCAATCCCAACGCGTTCGGGAATCTGCCGATCGACTCGGGGATGGTACTGCCGGCCGGTTTCAACAATGTCGATCCCGCCGGGACGCTTCGCGGCGCGGATGGCCGCTGCGATATCGGCGCGTTTGAGCGGCCCGGCCATGAGGACCTGACCCCGCCGGCGCCCCCGGTGCGCCTGCGCAACACGACATCCACGCAGTCGCGCATCAGCCTGGCGTGGGATCCGCCCGCTGACAGCCCCGTCCTGGTGCGCGAATACAGGGTCTTCCGCGACGGCGCCAATGTTGGATCGACCGCCGCTCTGAGCTTTCGCGACTCACTGTTGCAGCCTTCGACGCTCTATCACTACGACGTCCGCTCGGTGAGCTATGCCGATGTCATGTCGAGCGCCACGGCCGGCATCGATGCCTGGACGCTTGCTCCCGATCAGGAGCCGCCGACCGCGCCGAACTCGGTGCGGGCGTTGTCCGTTTCCAGCATCGCCGTGGCGCTGGCGTGGGACGCCTCGACCGACAACCAGGGCGTGGCCGGCTACATCGTGGCGCGCGACGGCGCGCCGGTCGGCGACGTCCCCCAGACCGCGTTCGAGGAATCCAGCCTCACGCCCTCGACCACCTATGTTTATGAAGTCGCGGCTTACGACGATGCGGGGAACGAGTCGCCGTCCACGCGGCTCGATGTCCGCACTTCCGAGAGCCCGCCGCTCGGGGAGGGGCTGGTCGCCCACTACACGTTCGACGAGGGGAGCGGCAACCTGCTGCACGACAGCACCCCCAACGCCAATGACGGCGTGATCCTGGAAGGCCTCGAGCCGGCGTGGCAGCCGGGGCTGCATGGGTTCGGGCTCGAGTTCAACGGCACGAGCGACGTGGTCGAGATCCCCAACGCGCCAAGCCTCCAGCTCGATCAGGGGATGACGATCACCGCCTGGATTTACCCGAGCCGGTTGCTCGCCGGCTGGCAGCACCTGGTCGCGAAGGAAAACGACGGCGTGACGCTGGCGTATTACCTCGCCGCCAATTCCGGCAACACCAACCAGCCCTGGACGGGGTTCAACATCGAGATGAACTGGCTCTCGACCGGCGGCGGGACTTCCGTGCCGCTCTACACATGGACCCACCTGGCATCGACCTACGACGCGCGCGACCTGAAGCTCTACGTCAACGGCGTCCAGGTCGCCTCGTATTATATCGGCCGCGCGATCGAGCGTACCGCCGGCAAGCTGCACCTCGGCGGCCGCGACGGGTTGAGCGAGTACTTCTCCGGCATCATGGATGAGGTGATGATTTTCAATCGCGCTTTGTCACCTTCCGAAGTGCGTTATATATACCAGTTGATGGGAGGGCCGATGTCGAGCGTCAAGACATGGTTGTGCTACCGGTAAGTCCCACCGGACTCGGTCGGTTGTAAGCAATCGAATTCAAAATTGAGCGCGTCCGCAGGCAAGGTCAGGCCTTGCCCTTGCGGCGCAGCAACGGGATGATCGGCCCGGGCGCCACGGCATACACGAGCGCCTTGTGATACACCGGGTCCAACGGATGCAGCCGGCTGCAGAAGAGGCCCGTCCTGAAGGCCTCGAGCCGGCGGCGGGCCCGGCGCAGGTCGAGCACGCTGCTGATGAAGTGGGAGGCGATGTGGTTCTCCCGCACGTCGTTGGATGAAGCGGTTCCGTTCCCTGCCGCCGGCGCGGCCTCCAACGGAATCCCACGCCGCAGGCAGGCGCGGCGCCTGACCTCGGCCACAAGCCGCTCCCGCTCTCCCGGCGACCGCCGCGTGATCTGGTGCGGATGAATTCGATACGAATACAGGCACTCGCCAAGAACCTTCATTGCATGATGCTCCCCGATTCGCAGGATATGATCCAGACCTTCCACCACCGGCAAATCCTCGGCAAACGGATACTGGCGCGCGACGGCAGTGCGGTACATGACCGTCGGGTCCTGGCTCGGGATGCTGAAGCGCGCGATATCATCGGCGCAGGCGGCTTCGTCCTTGGGGTTGAGGACCGGCGCGCGCGGCACGCCGTCGATCAGCAGGTCGTAGCCGGAGAACACGGCCGCCAGCCGCGGGTTGTCCTGCATGACGGCCAGCAGCCGCTCGATGCGATTGGGCCGGCTCAGGTCGTCGGCGTCATGGAGGGCAAAGAACTCTCCGCGCGTCGCGGCCAGCGCGCGGTTCAGCGCCACCGGCTTGCCGGAGTTGGGCTGCCGATAGACCTCCATGCGCGGGTCGCGCATGTCCGCAATCGCATCCATGCAGCCGTCGGTGCTCCCGTCATCGACGACCACAACCTGCAATCGCCCGTATGTTTGTTCGAGGACGCTTTCGATCGACGGGCGCAGGTAACGCCCGGCGTTATAGACGCAGACGATCACGGTCACCAGAGGTTCCATCGCCGCCCGCCATTTCTTGCAGCATGGATCCATTTTAACCAAAGCGGCTCCAGCCGCGAAAATCTTTCAAGGGAGGCCCACCCCGACTGACGATTGGTTTCATGGTTCGGATCGGCGTTGACGTTCTGACGCCGCCGCCGTCGCTCACATCCCTGGTTCGCAATCCTCGACACTGACAACTTCGATCATTTTTGAGGGCGCGTCCAAACAAGGGAAAAACACATGCCAAATCGATTCATCGGGAAATCCCCGACCCTTGGATAGGGAATGTGTGACGCAATCAAGGACAGAACTCACCGTTTGCCAGCTTCTCCACGAAAAGAGAAGTGCTTTTTCGGAAGGGGCGGCAAGCCGTGACAATCCAGCAAGGATGCTGAAAGTGATGATAGGAATATTCCGAGTATCTTTCATGGCGGCGATGGTGTTGGGAATGGCGCTTCCTTCGTTCGCGGCCAATTACTACGTGCGGTCCGGCGCCGGCGGTAACGGCGCGGACTGGGCCAACGCCTACGGCTCGCTTCCATCCACGCTTCAGCGCGGATCGGTCTATTACATCGCGGCCGGCAGCTACGGCAGCCACGAATTCAACGATGCCGAGAGCGGTTCGACGCCGATCACGGTCAAGAAGGCCACCGCAGCCGACCACGGCACCGACACCGGCTGGCAGGCGGCCTACGCCGGCCAGGCGGTCTTCTCGAATGGGTTCACCATCAACAAGGGTTACTACCTGATCGACGGCGCGGCGCGCAACGAGGCCAACTGGCAGGACATCGACGCCTACGGCTTCCGGATCAACGCCTCCGCCGCCCCGGCGTCCAACGACCTCGTCGGCTCGATCTTTGTCAACAGCATCGTCACCGGTATCACGATCAAGAACATCGGCATGACGGGCCCCGGGCTGGGCTTCGGCCAGGTCACCGGCCGCGGCATCAACATCTATCCCGGCGCCAACAATTTCACGATGTCGAGCTGCCTGATCCGCAACTCGGCCGTCCCGATCCTGACGCGCAACGCCAACACGATGCTCGTCGAGAAGTGCTGGCTCGGCCCGAACTACCCGACGTACGACGGCTATCACTGCGAGGGCTGGAGCGACACGGCGAGCCAGAACGTGACGATCCGCAACAACAAGTTCGTCGATATCATGAACACGGCGATGATCACCGTCCTGTCGTCGGTCGGCGGGATGGCCCACAACAACTGGAAGATCTACGGCAACCTGTTCATGCACGACCCCAACAGCGGCTGGCCCGGCTGGGGCATCGGCGACGGCGTCATCGCGGTGATCAACGGCAACACCGCCGTCGGCTGGCGTGTCTATAACAACACGGTCTGCGGCGTTCGCGGCTGGTTCGCCTCGTTCTCGCTCCCCGGCTCGGACAACCAGGTCTATAACAACCTGTGGTATCAGCTCGGCAAGAATCCGCAGGGCGGCCCGACCGGCGTCGGCATCACCGCCAACCAATGGGGCAACAACTGGTATTTCCCCAACAACGGCGCATCGGTCAGCCTCGGCTCGGGCGACATCCTCGGCTCGAGCGATCCGTTCATCAATTGGCAGGGGTTCGACATCCGTCTCAATTCGAGCATGAGCGGGCCCAAGCCGATCAACGCCGGTCGCACCCTGACCGGCTTCGACGACATCGACATGGCCGGCAACACGCGCGGCGCCGACGGCGCCTGGGATATCGGCGCGCTCGAATTGGCCGGCGGCAGCCCCGTCCCCACGCCTACGCCCACGCCGACTCCTACGCCCACGCCCACTCCAACCCCCACGCCGACGCCGGGGAGTACGCTCGGGACCACCACGATCCTGGGCGGCAAGGACAGCGGTTGCAGCACCTACCTGGTCGCGTATAAGGCGATCCTCACCCAATCGGCGACCGTCCAGACGCTTCACGTCAACGTCGTCACCGCGGACGGCAACATGCGCATGGGCATTTACGCGGACAATTCCAATGCCCCCGGAGCGCTCAAGGTCACGACCGACGAATTCGTCCCGGTCATCGGCTGGAATGCGATCCCGGTCACCAACCAGACCGTGTCGCTGACGGCCGGCACGTACTGGCTCGCCTTCGAAACCGACAGCGATTCGCTCGTTGTGGCGGCCAATTCCACCGGCGGGGCGCATGTCTATAAAAGCGGTTGGACGTATCAAACCCTTCCCGCCACTTTCCCCACGTCCCTCGGCTCCGGCACGTGGGATTACTCGTTGTATGCCACGCTTGGCTCCGTGACGCCGACGCCGACGCCGACACCGACGCCTCCGCCGGCCACCACCTATAACGCGACGGCGAATTGGACGGATTATCGCTAGGCAAGTCGTTTCGCCACCATCCAGACCTCGGGAAAGGAGTCCCAACATGCCTCACGATTCCGCGTAAGCATCTTCGCCTCGACAAACTTCCGCTTTGAGAACCTGACCTTCGAATGGCATCGACAGGTTCGCGTGAATCCCCGCGGTTCCACGGTGATTCAAAGGGCGTGCGTCCACTCGACCGTTCGGTTATCTGGTGTGCGCACCCCGTTTCGTCGTTTGTAAATCCAAAAACTGGCATGAACCGGTTCGCCGTCGAGGGCGGCCGATTTTCAGGGTGCTTCAAAACAAGGGGAAAACACGTGTTGTTTTGCCCCATCGGGAAAAC
This sequence comes from bacterium, assembly GCA_021372575.1. GTDB lineage: Bacteria > Sumerlaeota > Sumerlaeia > MVZB01 > MVZB01 > JAJFUE01. The sequence goes on from JAJFUE010000022.1 coordinate 10,234, forward strand.
CCCCAGCATGATGGGGAAAAACACGTGCTTTTTGGCCCCATCGGGAGATCCCCCAGTATCGGTGGGTAAACACCCTGCGTTTCGATTCGTGAACAGGGCTCACCGTAAGCCGGCGTTTCCCGACAAGAGACCATCTTCTCCTGGGAGCATGGCAGCCCCGGATAACCCTCTTGATTCAACAAGGATGTTTTTCATGGTGTTGAGAAAGTTACACGGATTGTTCCTCGCGATGCTGCTGTTGGGACTTGCCGCTTCTTCACATGCGGCCAATTACTACGTGCGGTCCGGCGCCGGCGGCAACGGCGCGGACTGGGCCAACGCCTACGGCTCGCTTCCATCCACGCTTCAGCGCGGATCGGTCTATTACATCGCGGCCGGCAGCTACGGCAGCCACGAATTCAACGATGCCGAGAGCGGTTC